>NZ_JBHUFP010000009.1:0-107409 GCF_042681465.1 Pasteurella oralis | reverse complement strand
GCAAAAGCGAAAAAAGCCGCACAACAGACACAAAGTGCGGTGGAAAAAATCACGATTTCTGCCGACACAATAGTAATCGATGAACAAGATCCGCGTAAAGCAGCAATTGCAGCGGCTATCGCTAGGGCAAAAGCGAAAAAAGCCACACAACAGACACAAAGTGCGGTGGAAAAAATCATGATTTCTGCCGACACAATAGTAATCGATGAACAAGATCCGCGTAAAGCAGCAATTGCGGCGGCTATCGCTAGGGCAAAAGCGAAAAAAGCCGCACAACAGACACAAAGTGCGGTGGAAAAAATCACGATTTCTGCTGATACAGTAGTAATCGATGAACAAGATCCGCGTAAAGCAGCAATTGCGGCGGCTATCGCTAGGGCAAAAGCGAAAAAAGCTGCACAAGAAAATAAAGAATAAAGATAAGAGAAAACCAAAATGTTTAAAATGGTAAGCTCCCCACATACTCATTCAGGTAAGCTCACAATGCGTATTATGTTGTGGGTGATTTTAGCGATGCTACCTGCAATTTGTGCACAATTATATTACTTCGGTTTTGGTGTACTCATTCAAGCCAGTTTAGCCATCAGCTTTGCTTTATTGCTAGAATGGGGAGTGACTTTATTACGCAAAAAACCAGCGTTATGTTATATCTCTGATTTTAGCGTCACTTTAACCGCACTTATTCTTGCTGTTGCCATCCCACCTTATGCCCCTTATTGGTTAATCTTAATTGGCATATTTTGTGCTGTAATTCTCGGTAAACACGTTTACGGTGGATTAGGACAAAACTTATTTAACCCAGCAATGGTTGGTTATGTTGTACTGCTTATTTCATTTCCGCTACAAATGACAACTTGGCTTCCCCCTGCTAGTTTATTAAATGAGCCGCCAACAATTGCAGATGCTTACCATCTTATTTTTACTGGATTCAGTACAGATGGATTTAGCTTACATCAATTGACCACTTCAGTTGATGGAATTACACAGGCTACACCACTTGATAGCGCTAAAGTAGTGCTAAAAGAAGGTGAATATCAACACTTACTTGCCTCGCCAATTTTCGCGTCACATTTAGCCATTGGTTGGTGGCAAATAAATTTAGCCTTTTTGTTAGGTGGGATTTTCTTGATTTGGAAACGGATTATTCACTGGCAAATCCCTATTGCAATGTTGAGCACATTTATATTTTTTGCAGGTATCACTGAATTACTCTATCCAGCACAACATTTGAAAATGGTTGCGCACTTATTTAGCGGTGCGATGATGTTTGGTGCTTTTTTTATTGCGACAGATCCTGTTACTGCCTCTATTACACCGCGTGGTAAATTAGTGTTTGGTGGATTAGTTGGTCTGTTGACTTATATTATCCGCTTCCATGGCAATTATCCTGATGGGGTCGCATTTGCCGTTTTATTAGGCAATATTTGTGTACCATTAATTGATCACTACACTCGTCCACGTGTTGCAGGCTATCGTAAATAAGGAATAATAATGATGAAAACAATCAAAATTTCAACTTATTATGCCTTGTTACTTGCATTTATTGCGTTAATTTGCACTGCATTATCAACAGGGGTATATTTTTTAACTAAAGATAAAATTGCTGAGGAAATCAATAAACAACAACGCACATTATTGTTACAAGTTGTCCCACAGCAATATTTTGATAATGTATTGAGTGAAAACTGTTACGTTCCTACTAGTCAAAAGTTGATTGTTAATCGAATAAAAAATATCTGTGTGGCAACAAAAAATCAGCAAAAAACAGCCTATGCGATTGAAACTATCGCACCTGATGGTTATTCAGGCAATATCCGTTTACTTATTGGTATAACGCCCTCTGGCGAAATACTTGGTGTGCGCGTACTAGAACACCAAGAAACACCTGGACTAGGCGATAAAATTGAAACTCGCATTTCAAACTGGATTTTAAGTTTTACTCATCAACAAATTAACGCTAATAACTTAAATGAATGGGCAGTAAAAAAAGATGGGGGTAAATTTGATCAATTTGCTGGCGCCACTATCACGCCACGCGCAGTAGTTAATCAAGTAAAAAATGCAGCGTTAAATATGTTAGATGAATTGAATCAAGAGAATAATAGACAATGAACGAAACTTTACCAAAACAGACCGCACTTTCTGATCAGCATACACGTTCTTTAGAAACGCCAAAAGCACAATCAGAAAAACAGCCAAATACGATCTGGCAGGAGATTTTTTGGCAAGGCGTATGGAAAAACAACTCAACTCTAGTTCAATTATTAGGATTATGTCCATTACTCGCAATTTCAAATAGTGTTACTAATGCATTAGGCTTAGGACTTGCTACTATGCTAGTATTAATTTGTAGTAATACTGTTGTGTCTTTATTCCGTAAACACATTCCTCATGAAATTCGAATTCCAATTTATGTCATGATTATTGCGACTACTGTCACAATGGTCCAATTATTAATGAATGCTTATACTTATTCACTTTACCAATCCTTAGGCATTTTTATTCCTCTTATCGTAACGAATTGTATTGTGATTGGACGTGCTGAAGCATTTGCTTCCAAAAATTCCCTCTCTCATTCAATCTTCGATGGTTTCGCGATGGGATTTGGTATGTGCTTAAGTTTAATAGTACTAGGAGCAATTCGTGAAGTACTCGGAAATGGGACGTTATTTGATGGAATAGAACACTTATTGGGCGATTGGGCAAAAAGTTTACGTATTGAATTATTCCAATTAGATAGTCACTTTTTATTAGCTATTCTCCCCCCCGGCGCATTTATTGGTTTAGCGCTTGTTTTAGCAATAAAAAATTTTATTGATCAGTATAAAAAATAATGAATAAACAAAAACGAATTGAGATTTTAACTCGTCTACGAGATCAAAATCCGCATCCAACAACAGAACTGAATTATAGCTCACCTTTTGAGCTATTGATTGCGGTTATTTTATCTGCCCAAGCAACAGATAAAGGGGTAAATAAAGCAACGGATAAACTTTTTCCAGTGGCAAATACACCGCAAGCCATTTTAGCCTTAGGTGTTGATGGGTTAAAAGAATATATTAAAACGATTGGTCTATATAACAGTAAAGCAGAAAATATCATCAAAACTTGTCGCGATTTAATTGAAAAGCATAATGGTGAAATTCCTCAAAATCGTATCGCACTTGAAGCGTTAGCTGGTGTTGGAAGGAAAACAGCCAATGTGGTATTAAACACTGCATTTGGTCAGCCAACTATTGCTGTCGATACACACATTTTTCGAGTTTCTAATCGTACAGGATTTGCACCAGGTAAAGATGTTGTAAAAGTAGAGGAAAAATTACTTAAAGTTGTCCCTGATGAATTTAAAGTCGATGTCCATCATTGGTTAATCTTACATGGACGCTATACCTGTATTGCACGTAAGCCACGCTGTGGTTCCTGTATTATTGAGGATTTGTGCGAATTTAAGCAAAAAACGGAATAAAATTCCTCTTTTATTATGATTTACTACTAATAAATAAGGTAAAAGTGAAATCAAAAAGTTATCTTACTTGCATACCTAACAAAAACGACGAAAGATAATCTTTTCATTCTCAGTTGAGAATAAATAAATTTTTTAATAATTTGGATTTAATTATGACAACAAAACAAGAAAGACAAACTTGGTCTAGTCGACTTACTTATATTATGACAGTAGCTGGAGCAACTGTCGGTTTTGGCGCAACTTGGCGCTTTCCTTATTTAGTCGGTGAAAATGGTGGCGGTGCTTATGTGTTTTTATTCTGTTTAGCTATGCTCCTAATCGGCATTCCAATGATTCTTGTAGAAAATGTGATTGGTCGCCGATTACGTGTCAATTCCATTGATGCTTTTGGTGACAAATTAGAAACACGCAATATTTCAAAATATTGGAAAATTATAGGCTATTTAGGCTTACTCGGTGCCTTTGGTATCATGGCATATTATATGGTACTGGGTGGTTGGGTAATCACTTATATTATCAATTTAATTACAGGTACTCTTGATATATCAGTACCGATTAGCAAAGAAATTGCAAAAGATTTTTACGATTTACACATTAGTAACAGTCCCATTGAAGTTGCGTTATATACTCTATTGTTTGTTGCTGTAAATTACTTTATTCTCGCTAAAGGAATTATTGGCGGGATTGAACGCGCTGTAAAATACTTAATGCCATTATTATTTATCTTCTTAATTGGTATGGTTATTCGTAATATTACGTTACCAGGCGCAATGGAAGGTATTATCTTCTATCTCAAACCAGACTTCTCTAAAATTACACCACAATTATTCGTTTTTGTATTAGGGCAAGTATTTTTTGCTTTAAGCCTTGGTTTTGGTGTGCTCATTACACTTTCAAGCTACTTAAACAAAGAAGAAAATTTAATTCAAACCGCAATTATTACTGGCTTTACCAATACGATTATCGCCGTACTTGCTGGCTTTATGATTTTTCCTTCACTTTTTACTTTTGGTATTGCCCCAAATTCTGGACCAACTCTCGTCTTCCAAAGCTTGCCTATTGTATTTTCACATTTATGGCTAGGAAAAATCTTTGCAATCATTTTCTTTAGTTTGTTACTTATTGCTGCCTTAACAACTTCATTAACTATCTATGAAGTGATTATTACTGCATTACAAGAAAAACTGAAAATGCGCCGCAGCAAAGCAATTATTCTCACGCTGGGTAGTATCTTTGTTTTCGGCAATATCCCTGCTATTCTTGGTGATAACTTACTCAAAAATGTCACTATTTTCGGCAACAGTATTTTTGATACATTTGACTACGTCAGTGGTAATATTTTATTTATGTTAACTGCCTTTGGATGTGCTATTTTCGTTGGTTTCGCGCTGAAAGATGATGCCAAAAAAGAACTCTCTTCAAATCCAAATTCGACATTCACAATAATTTGGTTCAACTATGTAAAATTTGTCGTTCCTCTTATTATTTTAGTTATTTTTGTGAGCAATTTGTTGTAAGATTAAACAGGCGAACAAAAGTTCGCCTTTTCATTATAATAGATTGAAGGTTATCTCATGCATACTAATTATGTCATTAGCTTAACGAATGCTCACAGGCGTCGAGAGCACATCATAAAAGAATTTGGTCGCCAAAACATACCATTTGAGTTTTTTGATGCTTTAACCCCATCAAAATACTTAGATGATACTATCAATACTTACTTACCCAATCTTGCTCAAGCCTCCTTATCAGCGGGAGAAAAAGCCTGTTTCATGAGCCATTTTATACTTTGGCAAAAATGTTTGAATGAGAACTTACCTTACCTTTTTATTTTTGAAGATGATATCTTATTAGGTAAAAATGCAAATGCTTTTTTAAATGATGAAAAATGGTTAGAAGATCGCTTTGACTTGACTGACAGTTTTATCTTACGTCTTGAAACATTTTTACAGCCTGCAAAATGTGAAAAAACAAAGATTACACCTTATTTAGAAAGAGAATTTAATTCCCTTAAACAAGTACATTATGGTACTGCGGGTTATATTATTTCTCAACAAGCTATAAAAAATCTGATTAATACATTTAGACAATACAATAGCAATGATTTAAAGCCGATAGATATGATACTCTTTTGCAAAAGTTTAAATGATCCTCAACAAAATATATTTCAACAGTCTCCCGCACTGTGTGTACAAGAACTCCAATTTAACCAGAATAAGAGCCAGTTAAAAAGTCAATTAGAGCAAGAACGTATCCACATAAGACAGCAGAATAAAACAATAAAACCTAAACGCACCTTTAAAGAAAAGCTACAACGGCTCAAGCATAATATTATTCGTGCCCTGAAAAAATACCAACGTATTAAGCAACGGCAAGAAGCCCTAAAACACATTATTCCATTTAAATAACTTAATATATTAGGTTACATTATGAATACTAACTATGTAATTAGCATCGTAACAGCAGCGCAGCGCAGAGAACATATTGAAAAAGAATTTAATTCTAAAAATATTCCATTTGAATTTTTTGATGCGATGACGCCATCGGCTCAATTAACAGAGACAATTAATCAGTTATTACCTGAATTATTATCCCATCCAAATCAAACTCTAGGAGAAAAAGCTTGTTTGATGAGTCATTTAACGCTTTGGGAAAGATGTATAGATGAAAATATGCCTTTTATCACAATTTTTGAAGATGATGTTGTACTAAGTAAAAATGCACATCTATTTTTAAACAATTCTGACTGGATAACAGAGCGATTCTCTAATGAAGCATTTATTATTAAAATAGAAACAGTTTTACAATTAGTTAATACTAAATCTTCTAATGTTCCTCCTTTATCACATTATTCTTTCCCTAAATTAATTAGTGATCACACTGGTTGTGGGGGCTACATTATATCCCAAAAAGCAGCAAAACTCTTATTAATAGAATTCAATAAATTGACAAATGAGCAACTAAGACCTATTGATATTTTAATATTTGATACTTTTTTAAAATATCCTCTAGTTTCTATTTATCAGTTAGAGCCTGCAATATGTATACAACTTTGTGTAAAATATCCTCAAGAGTCAGACGAGAAAGAAGAATTACAAAGTCAACTTTTTAGTGAGCGTAAACAAAATAGGAAAATAAACCCATATAAAAGGAAATTGTCACTATGGCAACTATTAATTAAAGGCCTTACTAAACCTTACCGCTTATATAAAAAGAAACAAAGAAAAGTCATCCCATTCGAGTAATCAATCGCTCCAAAAAGTAAATTTCTAAAAAACTCATTAATAAAAAAATAAGAGCTATTTTCCCCGCTCTTATTTTTTTCACCTATTTCAAACACTTCTTCTCCTCTCTAACTCTTCCCAACGTATAAAAGCTTGTTCTAATTGTTGTTCTGTGTCGACAAGCGTTTGCAATTTAGTCGAAGTGTAATCATGTGGCTGTTGAAAAAATTCTGTACTACTGATTTCTGTTTGTAACACAGCGATTTTTTCTTCTAATTCTTCCAATAACTGCGGTAGTTGTTCTAACTCGCGCTGTTCTTTGTAAGAAAGTTTACTTGCGCGCTGTTGATTTTTAGTCGTACTTGAAACTTGAGAAATTTCGACCGCACTTTGTGGTGGAATATGTTGTTTTTTGAGCACCTCTTGTTGTGCCTTGTGGGCAAAATAATTAGTTTGTTGCTGTTTAGCCTCATGAAAACCACCAACATATTCATTGATAATCCCATTGCCTTCAAACATAAAACATTCTGTAGCAGTATTATCAATAAATTGACGATCGTGGCTTACAATTAATAATGTTCCCTGATAATCTGTTAAAATTTCCTCTAATAATTCCAATGTTTCAACATCAAGATCATTAGTTGGCTCATCAAGAATTAATAAGTTATTGGGTTTTAATAATAATTTTGCCAGCAATAAACGATTACGCTCACCACCAGACAATGCTTTAACTGGTGTCATTGCACGTTTCGGTGGAAATAAAAAATCTTGTAAGTAGCCTAAAACATGACGTTTTACGCCATTCACTTCAATATCTTGTTTTCCATCTGCAACATTATCCATAACTGTTTTTTCAGGATCGAGATCGGCACGATATTGGTCAAAATAAGCAATATCTAATTTTGTACCACAACGCACAGTACCTGATGTTGGTTGAATTTCCCCTAACAATAATTTAATAAACGTTGTTTTACCACAACCATTAGGACCAACTAACGCAATTTTATCGCCGCGTAATATGGTTGTACTAAAGTGTTGGACTAAAGTTTTACCCGCCACTTCATAGCTGACATTATCCAATTCAAATACAATTTTGCCTGAGCGACTAGAGTTATCGATTTGTAATTTCGCTGTGCCTAATACCTCTCGACGTTGACGCCGTTCTTCACGCAGCGCTTTTAATGCGCGTACACGCCCCTCATTTCGCGTTCTACGTGCTTTAATACCCTGTCTAATCCACACTTCTTCTTGTGCCAGTTTTTTATCAAAAAGTGCATTTTGAAGTGCTTCGATACGTAAATTTTCTTCTTTAGTTGTTAAATATAAATCATAATTGCCAGGGTAAGAGACTAATTTACCGCGATCAAGATCAACAATGCGTGTTGCCATTTTGCGAATAAATGAGCGGTCATGAGAAATAAATACCATACTGCCAGCAAAATCTAATAAAAACGCTTCTAACCATTCAATGGCATCCACATCTAAATGGTTCGTTGGTTCATCTAATAACAAGACATCAGGCTCACAAACTAAAGCTCGCGCTAACGCTGCTTTACGCAACCAACCACCAGATAATTCTGTCAGTAAAGTATCTGGATTAAGTGCGAGTTTAAGTAATACTTCTTTAATTTTACTTTCAAAGCGCCAACCATTGGCATGATCTAACTTTGCTTGAACTTGAGCTAATTGGCTTAAAAGAGTTTCATTATAATCTTGGGCTAATTTTGCTGAAATATAATGATATTCTTTCAGCAAATCAGCCAAATGTCCGATCCCTTCTGCAACATAATCAAAAACATTCCCTGCCGCATGACGAGGTGGATCTTGCTCTAAACGTGAAACAACAATATCTTGTTCAAACTGCAATCGACCATCATCCATTACTACATCACCAGATAAAATTTTCATTAGAGTCGATTTTCCAGCACCATTACGTCCAACTAAGCAAACGTGTTCACCAGCTTCAATATGTAATTCCGTATGATCTAATAAAGGATGATCACTAAATGAAAGGTAACCATTCGTTAAAGAAATTAATGCCATAATGCCTCATTGTTAATTTTATTGTTTATATCATTTTCGCCTATCATAGGTGGCTATATTTTACTCTGCAAAAATCTATTGAGTTTTGTATCATTTGCTCGCAATCTAAAAGTTAAATACAACAAATAATACACCTAAAGTGCTACCCAATAAGATGGAAATTGATAAATTGGTGATATTGCTTAATGCTATAGTTGCTGATAAACCCTTAATGCATAAGCATCAGACATACCAGCAATGTAGTCACAAATAATGCGTTTTTTACCCTGTTCTGCTGCATTTTTCCAGCGAGTTGCCGTATTACGTGGCAACAAGCGTTCAGGATCTGATTCAAAAATTTGGAACATTTCCGTTAAAATACGTTGGCCTTTGTATTCGATACGTTGAGTTTCTACATTTAAAATCACATATTTACGCACAAAATCTTTAAACACTTGTAATACGGCTTTAACTTCTGTTGGTAATTCAGCATTGTAACGTAATAAGGGTTCATGAAAATCCGCAGTTAATGTCCAGCGCACACTTGTAATAAAATAATTCACTAATGCACCAATCGCATTTTTACGTAAATAATGTTGATCAGAAAACAGGTTCGCTGTAATACTCTCAATATTTTTTCGCATCCAATCAGATGCTGATTTTTTTAGTGCCTCTACCGCTTCTTGCCATTGATGAAGATTAACGACACCAGTAACAATTGCATCTTCTAAATCATGTACGCCATAAGCAATGTCATCTGCTAATTCCATTAAACTACAGTCTAACGATTTAAAACGTGTTTTTAAAATTTCATTCGCCATTGATCGTGCTTTCTGCCATTGCCCAAATAACTTACGATCATATTCACTTAATGGTGCTAGCAACCAATCAAACATAGGCAAATCATCGCGAAATAACCCCTTACCGGGCTTCCAATCCATTATTTTCACATAACGAGGATCTGTATTTTCTGTTAAGGATAACTCTGCATATTGGGGCGAGGATTGATCTAATATCGTCGGATATTTCACAATCCCTAAAATAGTACGACGCGTTAAATTCATTCCTGCTTCAACAGTATAGGGTTCTAATTTTGTCAACAAACGAAACGTTTGTGCATTACCTTCAAAACCACCATGATGACGCATCATATAATTTAATGCCACTTCACCACCATGCCCAAACGGCGGGTGACCAATATCATGAGCAAAACAAAGGCTCTCGATTAAATCGTTAGTCGGTAATAACCCTTTAAGTTGTTTTTGTAGATCATTTTTTTCCACACTCAACTGGTTGGATAAATGAATGAAAGCGTCTGCAAAACGCATCTGGGCAGCCAAACTGCTACCGATTTGTGCTACTTCTAAAGAATGTGTGAGACGAGTACGATAAAAATCATTCTCTCCAATTGCATGGATCTGTGTTTTTGCCTGCAAACAACGAAATGCAGCAGAATGTAAAATTCGTCCACGATCGCGACAAAATGCGGGACGATGATCTTTTTCTCGAGGTGTATCTGCAATAAAACGCGTTTGCCAAATAGGATCAATTTGGTTCTTCATATTATGTTATGCCATGACAAAATAAATGAGTTTAAATGTGATAGGAGCAAGGATAGAAGTAATGATGCCACACAACACTAACGCGATGGAACTATAACTACCTGCTTTTTGATCGCTTTCCATACAGGTTACTGTACCTAAGGCATGCGAAATAGAACCAATCGCTAAACCCAATGCTTCCGAATGTTTAATACGTAATTTTTTTAATACCCACAATCCCAATACTGAACCTTGTAATCCAGCTAACACGACACCTACAGCCGCTATAGAAGGTATCCCTCCTAAACTATCAGCCACTGCCATTGCAATAGGGGTTGTTACTGATTTGGGTAATACAGTAGCAACCATATCTGGTGTTGCGCCTAGTACCAAAGCAAGTACTGCACCTGATATCATCGACAATAAAGCAGCAGCAAAAGTAATCAATAAAATCTGCTGCCAATGACGACTGATTTGATGAAGCTGTTCATATAAGGGGACTGCTAAAGCAACAATACTAATACCAAGTAAATTATTTAACGGCGCATTACCTAATAAATACTGGTCATAAGAGATATTCATACTTAACAATATGCTAACTAAGATAATCATCGTCAACACAAAAGAATTAAATAAGATCGATTTCCAATATTGACTAATTTTAATCGCTAAGCCAAATGCAAGCAGAGTGAGAACAGAATAGAGATAAATACTGACATTCATCGTGCTTTCTCCATTTGTCTGCGTACCACTTTCTTACGTAAATACGCAAATGATTTGCGCGAAAAGAGATAATCAGAGAATAAACCAACAAAAACCAACGTAAAACATGTGCTTAATATGTTTGGAATGAGCAAAACTTTGATTTGAGCAAGCAATATATCAGCATATTTCACAATACCCACACTGACAGGAACAAACAATAATGCCATATAACGAATCAATAAACTTGAAGACAAAAACACCCAATCTAATTTGATAATCCGCAATGTTAGGCATATAAATAATAGCAACAGTCCCCAAATACTAGCAGGGATACCTAAATGAACATAAGCAAAAATCCACTCTCCGAGCCATAACATGCCATACAAAATAGCAAATGAGCGTATTAGATCAAAAATTTTTTGGGTCATTTTTACTCCATTAACTTCTAACAGCTAAAAATTACTGTCTTACATAAAAATGAGGGAATATTTTACGCTCATTTTTCATATTTTGTTAGTTTTTAGGTAGAATAGTCAGATTTTATCAGGACTTTTTCTTCTATGTATAAAAAGAAAGCATTTATTGGACTTTGTTGTTTATTATTGAGTTACACTGTCCAAGCAAACCGTCCTCTATATTGTAAAGTCGTTAGCATTTCCGATGGTGACACGCTAAGTTGTTTATTAAAAAATAATAAACTAATTTGTGTACGCCTTGCTGGCATTGACACACCAGAAAAAAATCAAGCATTTGGTCAAAAAGCCAAACAATTTTTAGGTAAGCTCGTTCATAAACAACAAGTCAAGCTCGTTGTCGCGGGTTATGATCATTATCAGCGTACACTTGCTGAAGTTTATACGTTACAAGGACAAAATATTAATTTAGCCATGGTCAAGGCAGGGATGGCATGGGTATATGAAAAATACAATACCAAGTCAATTTATTTACAAGCGCAACATAAAGCTAAACAACAAAACCTAGGACTTTGGCAAGAACGTCACCCCATTCCACCAACGCAATGGCGTAGAGAAAAGAGAATATCACAATGACATTTAATTCGACCGCATTTCAACTACATTTTCCTTATTTGCAACAACCCAATGCTGTCACTTATTTAGATAGCGCTGCAACCGCATTAAAACCGCAAGCATTAATTGATGCAACAATCGACTTCTACCAATCTGCAGGTTCTGTACATCGTAGCCAATATGATCAAAAACAGACCGCACTTTATGAGCAGGCACGTGAACAAGTAAAAAAGCTTGTCAATGCAGAATCTTCTTCCGCTATCATTTGGACTTCAGGCACTACCCAAGCAATTAATCTAGTTGCACAAGGGCTTGCTGCCCAATTTACTACACAAGATGAAATCATTATCAGTGAAGCAGATCATCATGCTAGCTTTGTAACTTGGCATCAAATTGCACAAAAGTGCGGTGCAAAATTACGTATTTTACCGCTAACAGAACAGTGGCTGATTGATGAAACTGCACTGCTCAATGCATTAAATAGCCATACGAAATTAGTCGCCCTAAATTTTGTGTCCAATGTCACAGGGGCACAACAGCCTATTCAAAAATTGATTCAACTTATCCGCCAACATAGTCGTGCTCTTGTGTTAGTTGATGCAGCTCAAGCAATTAGCCATATTAAAATTGATCTAGCAACATTAGATGCAGATTTCCTAGCCTTCTCAGCACACAAACTTTACGGGCCAAATGGGTTAGGAGTATTAACAGGTAAATTAAGCGCGCTTGAGCAACTTCAACCTTATCAATATGGCGGTAAAATGGTCGATCGTGTATCAAAACAACAAATTACGTTTACTGAATTACCTTATCGACTAGAAGCAGGTACACCGAATATTGCCGCTGTCATTGGTTTTAATGCGGTCCTCACATGGTTACAACAGTGGGATTTTATACAAGCCGAACAATATACAGTTCAGCTAGCGAAACAATGTAAAGCACGTTTAATGCATTATCCAAACTGCCAATTGTTTCACTCCGCACAACCAAGTTCAATTGTCTGTTTTATTTTTAACAATGTTGCAACTGTTGATTTAGCTACTTTATTAGCTGAACAAAATATCGCCTTGCGCGCAGGAGAGCATTGTGCACAACCTTACTTAGCGCGTTTGGGACAATCATCTACTTTACGTTTATCTTTTGCACCTTATAATCAGCAAACTGATTTAGATATTTTTTTCAACGCGTTAGATAACGCCTTAGACTTATTAGCTTAAATGATCAAACAACAATTAATACATAGTAAAACTTGGGAAGAACGTTACCGTTTAATTATTCAAGCGGGAAAAAATCTTGCTCCGCCCACAGAGCAGCAATTAGCTCAAATGCAGTTTATTTCAGGTTGTGAAGCTAAAGTGTGGTTTCAAATTTTTGAAAAAAACGACCGCACTTTTCATTTTGCGGCGTTTAGCGAAGCGCGTATTATCAATGGATTACTGTGGATTTTATTACAAGAGATCAATGGTAAAACCGCTATACAGCTACAACAGTTTGATTTACAAGCCTATTTTTCAGCGCTAGGTATTGCACAACGTTTAAGTTCAACAAGATTGAATGGACTAAAACAAATCGAAAATCAATTACACCAACTAAAAAATACGGTTTAATTTGTGCTAACAGCATAGATTAAATTTCATAGCATAAATAACTAATCGGTCCCAGTGAATATTCACTAATGGAAAGCCTCCTTACTACATGAACTCTTAAAATAAGCAGTTTATCTCACTATCATTTGAAACCAGTTTCCATTGTTAGCTCACTTGCATTACTTTCTTCTTTCAATGGCAAACAATGCACTATAATGAGTAGTCAAATTTGTCTCACAAAAAAGGGCAGACCCTTGTCTGCCCTATAATCATCATTGTGATATAAATTTAAACTTCATGTTATAACACAAAAAATTAATCTTTTAACTGCTTAATCTTGCTAATTACATTGGTTGTCGAACATCCATTTTCAAAGTTAAGCACGCGTACATCCCCACCATTTGCCCACACTTCTTTACTACCAGCAATGTCTTCTGGTTTATAGTCACCACCTTTCACTAATAAATCAGGCAATACTTCAGCAATTAAACGTTGAGGTGTATCTTCATTAAATTCTACTAGCCAATCTACAGAGGCTAAACCCGCGAGTACTGCCATACGGGCAGATAAATCATTAATTGGGCGAGTTTCACCTTTTAAGCGTTTAACTGACGCATCGCTATTTACTGCAACAATTAAACGATCACCTAATTTACGTGCATTTTCTAAATAAGAAACATGACCTGGATGTAAAATATCAAAACAACCATTAGTCATCACTATTTTTTCGCCACGGGCCTTTGCTTGTGCAACAACCGCTTTCAATTCCGTTTCATTCATAATACCAAACCCTGTATTTGAACGCCCATGAATCGCATTTTCTAATTCCACAGTAGATACTGTTGATGTCCCTAATTTGCCAACGACAATACCTGCTGCCACATTTGCTAAATAACAAGCTTCCTCAAAAGTACGCCCATCTGCTAATGCCGTCGCTAATACACTAATTACAGTATCACCCGCCCCTGTCACATCAAATACTTCTTTTGCTTCTGTAGCTAAATGGAACGCAGGTTGATTTGGTCGTAATAATGTCATCCCTTTTTCTGAACGAGTGACTAATAACGCCGTTAGCTCAAAATCCGCTATTAGTTTTAACCCTTTTTCAATAATCTCATCTTCAGAATGGCAAGCACCAGCAACAGCTTCAAACTCTGACATATTTGGCGTTAATAATGTTGCACCACGATAACGTTCAAAATCTGTCCCTTTAGGATCAATCAGGACAGGAACCTTGGCTTGACGTGCAATTTGAATCATTTGTTGGACTTGATTTAATGTCCCTTTACCATAATCAGACAATACTAAAGCACCATAATGTTTAACCGCATTCTTAAGTTTTTCAAGCAATACATCGCTCGTCACATTTTGGAAATCTTCTTCAAAGTCTAAACGTAATAGTTGCTGATGACGTGATAAGATACGAAGCTTAGTAATAGTTGGATGTGTATTTAATTGAACAAAATCACAATCAATACGATTATTAGCTAATAAATACGTTAATGCACTACCAGCTTCATCTTGTCCAGTTAGACCTAATAATTGTACAGGCACATTTAACGCTGCAATATTCATCGCCACGTTAGCAGCTCCCCCTGCACGTTCTTCATTTTCCTGCACACGAACTACAGGTACCGGCGCTTCAGGCGAAATACGATTAGTTGCGCCAAACCAATAGCGATCAAGCATTACATCACCTAATACTAGCACTTTGGCATTATGAAATTCTGCTGAATATTGAAACATTTGATTTCTCTCTATGTGAAAAAATTTTGTTAATTTTAGCATAGGAAAACAACTATTTCCCCTTTAAATTCCATTAAATAATATGAGATTTTTTATAAGATGACTTTCCTAATTAGGCGAGAACTAGTAATATGCATGCCCTATTTATGTGATAATTTGTCATACTACGGAAGATTCGAGTAATATGTTTTTTCATACTCAATTTCTCACTCAAGATACTAAAACGATTTTATGGTGAACAACAAACTCCCTACATTTCAGCAAGCATTTTTAAAACCAAAACACTGGGGATTTTGGCTTGGCGTTGGTCTCTGGCGCTTAATTTTATTGCTACCTTACCCGATTTTACTCAAAATTGGGCATGCTCTCGGCTGGCTATTGACCAAACTAAATGTTGGAAAACGTAGGACTAATATCGCTCGTCGTAATTTACAACTTTGCTTTCCACATTATTCATCAACACAAATAGAACATATTCTAACGGAAAACTTAAAAGCGACAGGCATGGCAATTATCGAAACAGGTATGGCGTGGTTCTGGTCTGATGCACGTATTAAAAAGTGGTCAAAAATTGAAGGATTAGAATATTTAAAACAATATCAACAAGATGGTATTATCCTCGTTGGTGTTCATTTCCTTACTTTGGAATTAGGAGCAAGAATTACAGGCTTACATCAACCAGGTATTGGTGTTTATCGTCCAAATGATAATCCATTGATGGACTGGTTACAGGTACGTGGGCGGCTACGTTCTAATAAAGACATGCTCGATCGTAAAGATCTGCGTGGTATGATTAAAGCAATTCGGCATGGTGAAATTATCTGGTATGCACCAGATCATGATTATGGACGTAAAAATGCGGTATTCGTGCCTTTTTTTGCCGTACCTGACGCAGCCACAACAACAGGCAGCTACTATTTATTAAAATCATCACCGAACAGTAAAGTGATTCCTTTTTCTCCGCTACGTAATGCTGATGGCTCAGGCTATACTGTAAAAATTTCAGCACCAGTTGACTTTTCTGATATCTGTGACGAAACCAGTATCGCAATACGCATGAACCAAGTAGTTGAAAAAGAAATCATGCAAGGTGTCGAACAATACATGTGGTTACACCGTCGTTTCAAAACTCGACCAGATGATAATCAACCGAGTTTATATGATGATGAATAAAAAAGTGTGGTAAAAAAGCAGACTTTTTAAGATCTGCTTTTTGACTGCATAGTGTTGAGTGGTTACACTTCGTCTAATTCATCTGCCATTGCAGCAAGAATATCTTTGCACAACAGAGCTAACGCTTTATAAAAAGGCAAACTGGCTTTTGTTTGCACTTGTGCCAAAAACTGACTTGCACAAGGTAATAAAAAATACTCAAAAAATTCTCGTTGGGCAGCAACTGAATCTAAATTATCTTCAATCCAAGAGGCGCTAAGTAAAAGCAATGCAAAATGATCCGCATTTTCCACTTCTGGCATACCACGCATTTGACGAAAGTTGACGAATTCAACCACATCGACTTCATAAGCTGAAATTTGCGTTTTGACTAATGCATTCTCACCGATAAATAACTTTTGATACTCTTTATCCAGTGCATTCAAATCCAATGGCATTTGTAAGCTAGCTAGTGCTCGTTCGCTTTGTGTATCGGTAGACAATGCCCAGAGCTGAGTTAAGCCATTTTGCTGTAGCCAAGTAAATACATTCGCTAAAATAGGATCAGTTGGTGAACGATACCATAAATTACCAAATAGGCGGCTAATCATCGAAAAATTACTCAGTTGATTTTCTGTTGTCATGCTTTTTGCTCTAAAAGTGCGGTCAAATTTTGCTGAGTTTTAGTAACGGCACTCTGCAACATTTGCTGTCGAGCCTGATCATCAATAATATGGATATCACCAAATAGCTCATGCTGAATATCGATAATACCGCAATAGTTAAATAAACCATCAACTAAACAATCTTTTAATGAATCCGCAAAACCTATTTCTTGATAGCGCGCAACATTATTACCAATCGTAATAAATTGTTGCATCTTTTTGTCTTGTAACAAACCGACTGATTCATCATTTTCGGTTTTATAAGCAAAACCATAGCTTAATACCCGATCCAAATAACCTTTCAATATGGCAGGAAATCCCATCCACCAAAGTGGATAAATGAGGGTAATCAAATCAGCATGAGTAATCAGTTTTTGTTCATGCTTCAATTCAGCTGGCACAATATCTTGATATATAGCTTGCATTTCTTCCCATGATAAAACGGGGTTGAAATTTAGAGTATAAAGATCACGTACAACAGTTTCCGCTCCTGCATTTTGGCTAGCTTGCACCACAGCATCTAAAATCGCGCGATTAAAGCTATTTTGTGTATTAGGATGCGCAAAAATAATCAGATGATTCATCGTATTCCTTAATTTACTTTGTTGACTAATAAGGTAATACCTTCCACACCAATCACTTCGACTAAATCACCTACTTGCAATTGATTGCCTTGAATTCGCCAAGTCGTATCACCAAAATGTCCACGTCCAATACCATTACGAGCCATTTCTTTGACAGTACCTTTTGCACCAAGCATCGCGTGATCACGCTGATTTAATGAAGAATGAGATTGATCACTTTTATCCTTACTGTGTTGATATTTCCACCAAACCACACTAAAAATCAATGCTAAAATGGCATAGCTAATTACTAGTACAGTTAAAGATAAACTTGGAATTAACGCCATAATCCCCGCAGTTACTAATGCTGCAAGCCCCCACCAAAGAAAAAACACGCCAGGAATGACAATTTCTGCAATAAGTAGCACAAAACCTAAAATAAGCCAGTGCCAAACATTCCAAGTGGAAAACCATTCCATAATCAACCTCACTTTCTGACTTTAATTACGCTTGTTTATCGTTTTTCAATAATTCTGCGATACCTGCGATTGAACCAATCAAGTTACCTGCTTCTAATGGCATTAACACCACTTTACTGTTTTCTGAACCACCAATTTCTTTTAAAGCTTCGGTATATTTTTGGGCAATAAAGTAATTAATTGCTTTGGTATCACCACTTGCGATCGCTTCAGACACCATTTGTGTTGCACGAGCTTCCGCTTCTGCCGCACGCTCACGCGCTTCTGCTTGCAAAAATGCTTCTTGACGTTCACCTTCTGCTTTCAAAATACGTGCTTGTTTATCACCTTCTGCACGTAAAATTTCTGCTTGACGCACCCCTTCTGCTTCTAAAATATCTGCGCGTTTATTACGCTCAGCCTTCATCTGCGCGTTCATGGCAGCAATCAATTCTTGTGGCGGGCGTACATCACGGATTTCAATACGAGTAACTTTAATCCCCCATGGGTTAGTGGCTTCATCAACAATAGACAATAAACGACTGTTGATTGAATCACGTTGCGACAACATTTCATCTAACTCCATTGAACCTAACACCGTACGAATATTTGTCATAGTTAAATTGATAATCGCCTGCTCTAAATGATTCACTTCATAAGCTGCATTACGCGCATCAATAACTTGTACGAAGCACACAGCATCAATTGAAACGTTTGCATTATCTTTTGAAATGACTTCTTGTGAAGGAATGTCTAATACTTGCTCCATCATGTTAATTCGACGACCAACACGATCAATAAAAGGAACCACAAAATTTAGACCTGGTGTTAACGTATGGGTATAACGACCAAAACGTTCAATTGTCCAATGATAACCTTGCGGAACCGTTTTCAATGTGGAATATAAAACAACAACAACTAATACAATAAAGAAAATTGTTGCAATGGGTAAACCGTTAATAAAGCTCATTCTTATTCTCCTAAATGAATTAAATTCACACAAAAGTCTAGCAAATTAGACCGCACTTTGTATATAAGAATATTGTCCAGATTCTGCAACAAATTCAAATATATGAGTAATGCAATTTGGCGCATCCTGATCTTGATGAGAAACAAAAAGTAACTGTGTTTGGCTATTATTCACTAATTGCTCAATAAAGTGCTTAACTAACTTTCTATTTAAACCATCAAGTCCTTGAAAAGGCTCATCTAAAATTAAAATTGGTGGATGTTTTACCATCGCTCTTGTAATTAAGAGGAGGCGTTGCTGCCCCCAAGAAAGTGAACGAAATGTTTTTTTGGCAACATGATCCAAATGTAAACGCTGTAACCATTGCATTGCTTTTAGTTTTAACATTTCAGGTACCTGTTGATAGACGCCAATACTATCAAAAAAACCCGAAATAATCACATCCAGCACGCTACAGTTAACGCGGTAGTCCATATGTAATTGACTGCTGACATAACCAATCTTCTGTTTAATCTGCCAAATAGTTTCGCCGCTACCACGTTGTTTACCGAAAAGCACAACATGATTGGCATAAGCTTGTGGGTGATCACCAGTTAAAATAGATAATAATGTCGACTTGCCTGCACCATTAGGTCCTTTTATCCACCAATGTTGCTGTGGTGCGACTGTCCAACTTAAATCATGTAAAATCTTCTTATCCGCATATTGAATATTCACATGCTTTAGTTCAAAAGGATTGATCCCTGCTGCTAATGTCATAGGCTCGCCAACTACTTCTGGCAAAGGAACATTAAGTGATGTTTCTGCTTGACAAAGCTGTTGATACACTAAGTGTTGCTCAATTTGTTGTCTTGTTCCTTGTAAAATCAATTCACAACGATCTAATAGTGCAATATGACTCACCCTATCTGGAATGTCAGCAAAACGGTTTACAATTAACATTAACGCCATATTATTTTGCAATTGGCTTAATAATGCTAACCAATCTTGTACTGACTTTTTATCTAATCCCTCAAAAGGTTCATCTAAAATCAATAAATCAGGTTCACTAACCAAAGCTTGGCACAATAACACTTTTCGGCTTTCTCCTGTTGAAAGCTGAATAAATGGACGTGTTAATAATGCAGTAATATTCAATACTTCTGCATATTGTTGGCAAAGGGCATATTTATCCGAACCATTTAAAATAATGTCTTGCGCCGTTTTACCAAAATCATCTGGACTTACTGTATCACTATTACGATCCTTAAACGTGGCCTCAACAATATCTTGCTGCTTTTCAAAAGAAAGCACAGCAATACGCTGAAAATGGTTTTGATATTCACCACAATCTAACACTAATTTATTTTGCAATGCCAAAGAAAATGCACTTTTCCCACTCCCATTACTACCAACTACCACCCAAAATTCGCCTTGTTTTAAAACAAAATTGGCAATATTTAAACGTTGATATTGCATTAATTTAAAGCTAGCTTGCTCGATATATAATTGACTCATTGCGGTTTCCCTATTGCTAATCTCTGCCAATATTGATTATAAAAAAAGCGGATATAACATCCGCTTTTTATACATCACTATTACATTATGCTTGGTTATTTTCTTCAGCAATACAAGCTGCCGCAGTAAACAAGACATCCGTCGATGAGTTTAGCGCAGTCTCTGTTGAATCTTGTAAAATACCAATAATAAAACCGACACCAATCATCTGTGCTGCCACATCATCAGAAATACCAAATAAACTACAAGCTAGTGGAATTAACAATAATGAACCACCAGCAACACCAGAAGCACCACAAGCACACACACTAGCAACGACACTTAACAATAATGCACTGAAGAATGATACCTCGATACCTAACGTATGTACTGCAGCTAAAGTTAAAATTGTTACTGTAATCGCCGCACCAGCCATATTAATGGTTGCACCTAATGGAATAGAAACAGAATAAGTTTCTTCATCTAAATTTAAACGTTTTGCCAAATTAATATTCACTGGAATATTCGCAGCCGAGCTACGCGTAAAGAACGCTGTCACCCCACTTTCACGCACACAAGTCCAAACTAATGGGTATGGATTACGACGAATTTTCCAATACACTAAAATTGGATTGACCACAAAAGCAACAAATAGCATTGAACCAACTAAAACTACTAATAAATGGACATACCCACCTAGTGCAGCTAACCCCTTATCAGCCAAGGTTTCGCTCACTAAACCAAATACACCAATTGGTGCAAATGCAATAATCACATACACAATTTTTGATACTGCTTCAGCTAAATCTGAAATCATGACTTTAGTTGTTTCAGAAGCATGGCGCAACGCTAGACCTAAACCAATAGACCATGCTAATACACCAACGAAATTTGCTTTAAATAACGCATTTAAAGGATTATCTACAACGTTAAACACTAAAGTGAGTAATACTTGTTCAACACCTTGTGGAGCAGATGTCATGTCTTCTTTTGTTGCTAAAGCCACTTCACTTGGGAATAAGAAACCAGCTATTACTGCAGTTAACGCCGCTAAGAAAGTCCCTAAAAGATATAAAATCACAATAGATTTCATATTACTTTTAGTCCCAATTTTTTTATTTGCAATCGCAGCCATAACAAGCACAAAAATCAAAATCGGGGCAACTGCGCGTAATGAACGAACAAAAATCGTCCCTAACACACCGACTTTTTCTGCTAAGTTAAAACCTAATACACCTTGTAATGTAGGTGTGATTAATGCCACGATAAGACCTAAGATAAGACCAATAAAAATGCGTTTAACCAAATTACCTTGGAAAAACAAACTAAATAAACGAGATGTATTCATAATTAAATCACGCACGTGCTCATACACTTGTTATTAATATTTAGATCAAATATTTGATCCCCCTAACAATGACTAAAGATAGCCTACTTTTTAATTAAAGAAAATATCAATTCTTATATTTTTGATAAATTACCAATCCTCTATTAAAAATAGCCTAATTCTGATTAGAAAAAATCTCATTTTTAGGTCAATTTTTTAGATGAAACTTATTCTACTAAAGGATTAAAAAACAGCAACTTGATTAGATTACATACAGAAAAAGTGTAAATTTTTTTCAATAAACACAAAATACCCTCTTGACAACCTGTATATAACAACAGTATATTTCACCTGTATAAATAACCAGTTTAATTTAAAGAGGTATATGATGAATTACGCAAATAATACTGTGGCACAAAATGATAACGCCTTGTCCTATCGTCCTATGCCACTTTATGATGATATCCAGCATTCACGTTTTAACTTTAGCAAGAAACTTGATTTGAATCTTTACTGCGTAAAACGCCCACAGCAAACTTGTTTTATCCGTGTGACTAATCCAAATATGCTAGCTTGGGGAATAGAAGTAGATGACATGCTCGTAGTAGAGAAAAATGAAAGTTTATCATTAGGTGATTTAGTCGTATTAGAAGTAGAAAATCAATTTCACATTTATGAATTTATCGCTCATCAACATGCTGAATTTGTTTTTCTTTCCCTTGATTCAAAACAAGCTAATATTAAAACAGAAAATTGGTTATCTTTACCTATTGTAGGGACTGTCACTAACACCATTCACCAAATTAAACCTCGAAGTAAAATGCGTTTTGCCGCCTAGGGGCTAAATTCAATAAAGTGCGGTCAATATGTTAAAAATTTTAACCGCACTTTACTCGGCTTTAAAAAACACCAGACTCACCATACAAAATAGATTGTGCTTTGCTATATAGCATATAAAAAAATACCGCACTTTAGATAAGTGCGGTAAAAAGTTACTCTTTGTAATCCAATAACAAATTATTTTTTCTTCGCTTTTGGATTCGGTAAGTCAGTAATTGAACCTTCAAACACTTCTGCTGCTAAACCAACAGACTCATGTAAAGTTGGGTGGGCATGGATCGTTAGCGCTAAATCTTCTGCATCACAACCCATTTCGATTGCAAGGCCAATTTCACCTAACAATTCGCCGCCATTCGTCCCCACAATAGCACCACCGATGACGCGATGAGTATCTTTATCGAAGATTAATTTAGTCATACCGTCTGCACAATCAGACGCAATTGCACGACCAGAAGCAGCCCAAGGGAACTTCGCCACTTCGTAGTTAATACCTTCTGCTTTACATTCTTTCTCTGTTTTACCAACCCAAGCTACTTCAGGTTCAGTATAGGCAATTGAAGGAATCACTTTTGGATCGAAGTAATGTTTCATACCTGCAATCACTTCCGCTGCAACATGCCCTTCATGTACGCCTTTATGCGCGAGCATTGGTTGACCGACAATATCACCAATCGCAAAAATGTGCGGTACATTCGTACGCATTTGTTTATCTGTGCGAATAAAACCACGATCATCCACTTCAACACCAGCTACACCGGCATCAATTAATTTACCATTCGGTACACGACCAATCGCGACTAATACAGCATCATAACGACGTGTCTCGTTTGCTGCTTTGCCTTCCATTGATACATAAATACCATCTTCTTTCGCTTCAACCGCTGTCACTTTCGTTTCTAATAATAAATTGAATTTTTTAGAAAAACGTTTAGTATAAATTTGAACCATATCTTTATCCGCTGCTGGAATAACTTGGTCAAACATTTCTACTACATCAATTTTTGAACCTAATGCGTGGTAAACTGTCCCCATTTCAAGACCAATAATCCCTCCCCCCATAATTAATAGGTTTTCAGGCACTTCTTTTAATTTAAGTGCATCTGTGGAGTCCCAAATACGCGGATCTTCATGTGGAATAAACGGTAATTGAATTGGACGTGAACCTGCTGCAATAATCGCATTATCAAATTTAATAGTAGTTTCACCTTCTTCACCAGCAACAATAATTGTATTTGGACCAGAGAATTTACCATAGCCATTTACAACTTGTACTTTACGTTGTTTAGCCATACCCGCTAAACCGCCAGTAAGTTGATTAATGACTTTTTCCTTCCAACCACGGATTTTATTCACATCGGTACTTGGTTCACCAAACACGATTCCATGTTCTGCTAATGCTTTTGCTTCTTCAATAACTTTAGCAACGTGTAACAATGCTTTTGATGGGATACAACCTACGTTTAAACACACACCACCTAAGGTTGAATAACGCTCGACGATAACAGTTTCTAAACCTAAATCTGCACAACGGAATGCTGCTGAATAACCCGCTGGTCCCGCACCTAATACCACAACCTGAGTTTTAATTTCTTTATTCATTTTAACCTCGTTAAACGATGTGATGAACTTGTTTAAAATTTCACGATTTTTGACCGCACTTTATCATCACATTTGGCTAATAAATACTTATCCGTTCAACATAATGCTGAACGGATAAAGCAATTACATCACTAAACGACGAAGATCAGATAATACGCCATTAATATAACTAATAAAACGTGCACCATCTGCACCATCAATAACACGGTGGTCGAAAGATAATGATAATGGCAACATAAGACGCGGGGTAAACTCTTTACCATTCCAAACTGGCGCCATTTCAGATTTAGACACACCCAAAATAGCCACTTCTGGTGCATTCACAATTGGGGCGAAATGAGTTGTACCAAGACCACCCAAGCTAGAAATAGTAAAACAGCCACCTTGCATATCTGCTGCAGTCAATTTACCTTCACGCGCTTTTTTCGACACTTCCATTAATTCACGAGAAAGCTCAATAATGCCTTTTTTATTAACATCTTTGAATACAGGCACGACCAAGCCGTTTGGTGTATCCACAGCAACCCCAATATTGACATATTTTTTCAAGGTTAAACGCTGACCATCTTCTGAAATAGAACTATTGAAACGAGGATAAGCTTCTAAAGCTTTCGCAACGGCTTTCATAATGAATACCACTGGAGTGATTTTCACACCAAGTTTTTGTTTCTCTGCAAGTACGTTTTGTTCTTTACGGAATTGCTCTAAATCTGTGATATCAGCACGATCGAAATGAGTAACATGTGGGATCATTACCCAGTTACGATGTAAGTTTGCACCTGAGATTTTATTGATACGAGTTAACTCAACTTCTTCGATTTCACCAAACTTACTGAAATCAACTTTCGGCCATGGCAATAAACCTAAGCCTGCTCCATTTGCAGCACCACTTGCTGGTGCGACTGGTACTGAGCCTGATTCAACAGCTTTAATAGCCGCTTTAACATATGCTTGAACATCTTCTTTTAAGATACGTCCTTTACGGCCAGTACCTTTAACTTTATCTAAGTTAACTCCAAATTCACGTGCTAAACGACGAACCACTGGTGTTGCATACGCGAAAACTGAACTACCTGTCACTTCAGCATCACCCGCTGGTACACTTACAACAGGTGCACTCGCTTGTGCTGGTGCAGCTTGAGGCGCAGGTGCAGGTTGCACGGACGCTGCAACAGACTCAGATACCGCACCTACTACTTCAAAGCGCATAATTAATGAACCAGTAGATACTTTATCACCTGACTTCACTAAAATTTCTTTTACTACGCCTGCAAATGGTGCAGGTACCTCCATTGAGGCTTTATCACCTTCCACAGTGATCAATGATTGTTCTTCAGTGACAGTATCGCCCACTTTGACCATGATTTCAGTCACATTCACTTCATCACCACCAATATCAGGCACATTTACATCTTTCACCGCACTTTGTGCTGGTGTGGTCGAGGCGGCAGCTTGCACTGGCGCAGATTCACTAGCGGGAGCTGAACCTGTTTCAAATTTCATAACTAATGAACCGGTTGAAACTTTATCACCAACTTTAATTAAAATTTCTTTTACTACACCCGCAATTGGTGCTGGAACTTCCATTGAAGCTTTATCACCTTCCACATTGATGATAGATTGCTCAACTTCAACCTTATCACCAACTTTAACCATAATGTCAGTTACGTTAACTTCATCACCACCAATATCTGGTACATGAACTTCTACTACAGCATTTGCCACTGGCGCAACAGATACGGCTTCTACTTTTGGCGCTTCTGTAGGTTTCGCATCGCCAGCTTCTAATACAAACATCGGTGAACCTGTAGAGACCTTATCACCAACTTTGACTAAAACTTCTTTAATGACACCAGCTTCTGGGGAAGGCACTTCCATTGAAGCTTTATCACCTTCTACATTAATTACGCTTTGATCTACTGCAACCGTATCGCCTGCTTTCACCATGACCTCAGTAACAGTAACTTCATCACCACCAATGTCTGGTACTTGAATTTGTTTTGACATGTTCTTTTATCCTCCAATCATTCCATAAAACGCTCTCTTTTTTCATTTTCAGGGAGCAGGAATGTTAATCGTAAATTAGGCGTAAAGTGGATTCACTTTATCTGTATCAATACCGTATTTTTGAATTGCTTCTGCAACCACGTTCTTATCGATAGTGCCCTGTTTCGCAAGCTCAGTTAATGCCGCAATAGCAACATAACGCGCATCAACTTCAAAATGCTCACGTAAGTTTTCACGGCTATCTGAACGACCGAAACCATCTGTGCCTAATACACGATAGCTTGCAGCTGGTACATATGCACGTACTTGTTCTGCAAACAATTTCATATAATCTGTTGCTGCAACTGCTGGCGCATCATTCATCACTTGAGCAATATATGGCACTCGTGCTTGCGCTTCTGGGTGTAATAAATTCCAACGATCAACATCAGCACCTTCACGCGCAACTTCTGTGAATGATGGCACACTATACACATCAGAAGTCACACCAAAGTCATTTGCCAATAATTGTGCTGCTTCACGAACATGACGTAAAATCGCACCAGAACCTAATAATTGAACTTTACCTTTACCTTGACCCGTTACAGTTTCAAATTTATAGATACCTTTACGAATACCTTCTTCCGCCCCTTTTGGCATTGCTGGCTGATCGTAAGTTTCATTTAAAGTCGTAATGTAATAATAAATGTTTTCTTGCTCTGGACCATACATACGACGTACACCATCTTGCATAATTACAGCAACTTCAAAAGCAAACGCTGGATCATAAGAGATACAGTTAGGAATTGTTAACGATTGAATATGGCTGTGACCATCTTCGTGTTGTAAACCTTCACCGTTTAATGTTGTACGACCCGATGTACCACCGATCATGAAACCACGTGCTTGTTGGTCACCCGCAGCCCACATTAAGTCACCAATACGTTGGAAACCAAACATAGAGTAGTACACATAGAATGGGATCATTGGGAAGTCATTAGTAGAATAAGACGTTGCTGCAGCCAACCAAGATGCCGTTGCTCCTTGCTCATTAATCCCTTCCTGTAATACTTGACCATCAATTGCCTCACGATAATAAGAAACTTGCTCACGATCTTGTGGGGTATAATTCTGACCATATGGGTTGTAGATACCAATTTGACGGAATAAACCTTCCATACCAAAAGTACGCGCTTCATCTGCTAGAATAGGTACAATACGTTGTCCTACAGATTTGTTTTTCAATAATACGTTCAACGAGCGCACAAATGCCATAGTAGTTGAAATAGGACGCGCTTGCGCTTCAAACAATTGTGCAAATTCTTCTAATTCTGGCACTTCTAATTGTTCCGTAAAACGCGGTAAGCGAGTTGGTAAATAACCTTGTAACGCTTGGCGACGCTCATGAAGATATTTATATTCCTCTGAACCTTCTGCAAACTTGATATAAGGTAAGTTTTCAACCTCAGCATCTGCAATATCAATGTTAAAACGATCACGAACATGTCTTACACCTGACATATCCATTTTTTTCACTTGGTGAGCAATATTTTTACCTTCCGCAGCATCACCCATACCATAGCCTTTGATCGTTTTTACAAGTAATACAACTGGCTTACTTTTCACTTGTTTTGCTTTATTAAATGCAGCAAAGATCTTTAATGGATCATGTCCACCACGATTTAATGCCCAAATTTCATCATCTGTCATTTCTGCCACTAATGCTTCTGTTTCTGGGGAACGACCGAAGAAGTGTTTACGGACATAAGCACCATCTTTTGATTTCATTGTTTGGTAATCACCATCAACAACTTCCATCATTAATTGCAATAATTTACCTGAGGTATCACGTTGTAATAAGCGATCCCAACGGCGCCCCCAGATAACCTTAATGACTTCCCAGCCCGCACCGTTAAATAAACCTTCTAATTCTTGAATGATTTTACCATTTCCTGTGACAGGTCCATCTAAGCGCTGTAAGTTACAGTTAATGACGAACACCAAGTTATCTAATTTTTCACGCGCAGCAACTGAAATTGCACCACGTGATTCAACTTCGTCCATCTCACCATCACCTAAGAACGCATAAACTGTTTGATCTGCAGTATCTTTTAAGCCGCGGTTATGTAAATATTTTAAGAAGCGAGCTTGATAGATTGCATTCAATGGTCCAAGCCCCATTGACACTGTTGGGAATTGCCAGAACTCAGGCATTAATTTAGGATGAGGATAAGAAGAAAGACCTTTACCGTGTACTTCTTGGCGGAAGTTATCCATTTGTTCTTCAGTTAAACGACCTTCTAAGAATGCACGTGCGTAAATGCCCGGAGAAATATGACCTTGGAAGAAAACTAAATCGCCTCCGTTTTTCGCAGAACGCGCTTTAAAGAAGTGGTTAAAACAAACTTCATAAATAGTTGCTGAGGATTGGAAAGAAGACATATGTCCACCTAACTCCAAATCTTTTTTCGAAGCACGCAATACCATCATAATTGCATTCCAACGAATAGCACCGCGAATACGTCTTTCTAAATCTAGGTTGCCTGGATAATTAGGTTCTTCAGAAGCTGGAATGGTGTTAATATAGTCAGTAGTGATACCTGTTGGTAAAGAAACATTGTTTGCACGAGCATGTTGCATTAATTGTTCAATAATGAACTGTGCTCTTTCAACACCCTCTTCGCGAATGACCGCATCAATAGCTAACAACCAATCATTAGTTTCGACTGGATCTACGTCATTCTTTAACATATCTGACATAGTCTTTTCCTTATTTTGTTAAGTTAAAAGTAAGCTCAATCTTAATTAAGATTAAACAATGAATTAATAACTAAATTGATAAAATTGAATACAATTTGTGCAAGATTTGCTTAAACAAAAGCACTTCACAAATTTTTAACAAATTTTATAAATATTATTAGATTTTTTTAGAGAAAGATAGTGATTTCTCTCACAAAACGCAAAAAAGAATACTTTTTAGGTAGCTGTTTTCTTCCCAAGATCTATTCCTTTCAAACCGTCAAAAAAAAGTCAAAATATATCTATTTGCATGTAATAAAAGCAAATGAAAACTATTTTTATATTATAACCTTCATTTTAAAGAATAAGTAGAAATTGTATCAAAAACGACCAAACGAATCTTAATTGACTCAAATCACAATGACAATAAAAGAGCGGTCAATAATGTTCAAATATTCTAATGTCTATATGCTGTTCAGAAAAAGCTGGAGTATATGATTTGCTGATTTGTGATACGAGTTAAACAGAGTCTTACCGCAAGCAAGTAAAATTGACTTTCAAAAAGGAGCGTTGACGTTTCCCAAAAGAGCGTAAGTTATGTATCTAAAAATTATGTCTATAAATTAAGAAGCCATTTATCATACTGTGAATCAGACGTTGAAGAAAAAAGCCTAACTACTAAAAAATTGTCTATTTACATTTTAAAAACAAAGCCTAAAAGCAATAAGTACATTCAAAAGAAAGGGATGTTAATGGGTAGCAAAAATTCACCTTTATAGCAGGTAGTTTTTAGTCAACAATAAAAGGACAAAAATTTTCGTCCTCTTATTTGAATTCAGTATGTATATAGTTTAATTAACTTTGCTTAAATGCTTTGATCTTTTGTAAGTGATGAGAAATTTTCTTAAATTTATGGGTTTCTACTTCATCCCATACAATTTCATAGAATGGTGATAACACATCAGCACTACGCTGTGAATCAAGAATACCATCTTCTTTTGATAAAAAGACTAAACAATTATCCCGATTTTTTTCCCGAAAGTTTTCAACGCATTTCGTTGCAATATCTTCATATTCTTCTGGGCGATCTATCTTGCCCTGCATGTTCTCATAAGGGAATAAATTAGGATTAAAAATAGCCTGCTTAATGCCACATAAGAAACCTATCCGTTCAGACCAATAACCACCTAAACCCACACCACAAATTAAAGGCGCCGGATCTTTACTTTCAGCAATTAATTTATGTACTTCTTTTAATAAAAACTGCATATCATGACGTGGGTGTAAAGTACTATAATTAATAAAACGTACATCATCGTCAATAAACTTTAATTGCATTACTTTTTCATAATTGCCCGGGCTACTTGAATCAAACCCATGTAAATAAATTATCATTTATGGCTCCTACATATTAAAATCATTGAATTTTATACCGCACTTTGCGCTACTTTGCATTTCTTTTCAAGATAAACTATCATCTGCAACGCAATATCAATACCACTCGTTTTCTCGATCATTTCTAAACCGGGACTCGCATTCACTTCCAATACTAATGGACCACGTTTTGAACGAATTAAATCAACACCCGCCACTTCCAAGCCTAATGCTTGTGTTGCTTGTACTGCAATCGCCCTTTCTTGTTCAGATAAAGTTATTTTTTCAGCTAAGCCACCACGATGAAAATTAGCACGAAATTCGCCATTCTGTCCAATTCGTTGCATACAAGCCACAACACGTTCACCAATCACAAAACAACGCACATCACTACCATTCGCTTCTTCAATAAATTCTTGGGTGAGAACGGGCACATCTGCTTGCTTTAATGTTTCTAAAATACTCACCGCACTTTGTTTTTTCTCCGCTAAAATTACGCCAATACCCTGTGCACCAGATAGCGTCTTTAAAATTGTTGGCGACGCAATTTGTGCTATCGCACAACTTGCGTGAAATTCAGAACCTGATAACAATGATGTCGGAACATGAATGCCACTTTCAGCTAAAATTTGCAAACTTAACCATTTATCTCTTGCTTTCAAAAATGCCTGTGCCGAATTCAAACAGGGTACCTTCTTTGCTGCAAAATGGCGTAATACTGCACATCCCATTTTAGTACTTAATGTACCAAAACGAGGAATAACAGCATCATATTGCGGTAATAGTACAGGTTCGACCTCCATATTTGCTTGATAATACAATTCAAAGTGCGGTCGATTTTCTGTTAATTTCAATAAACAACGATTTGGATCAAAAATATCCATTTGATGCCCACTACTCTCGGCAGCTTCTTTTAAACGCTGGCAGCTATAGAGGCGAGGCTCACGGCATAACATTAATAATTTCATAACCATTCAATAGCAAGAAAAGTCACATAACAAATTGTCATATTATACTCATCAAGCTTATGCTGAAAAATAGTTTATTCTTTTTCTTTGCATAAGGTAGAATAGTCTGATTTAAACGAAACTAAATTGTTTGTTTTCAACTCAAAAGAGGAAATAATATGTTTGTTGTTATCTTTGGTCGCTCAGGCTGTCCATATTGCGTACGTGCTAAAAATTTAGCAGAAAAATTAAAAGAAACGATGACTGACTTTGATTATCGCTACGTTGATATCGTAGCTGAAGGTATTACCAAAGCGGATTTATCTAAATCCGTTGGTAAACCAGTAGAAACTGTGCCACAAATTTTTATTGATGAAAAACCAATTGGTGGCTGTACCGATTTTGAAGCGTTAATGAAAGCACAATTTAATGTGATTGCCTAAACTGTAGCGACATAAAATGCGATGAAAATTCATCGCATTTTTTATGTGTATCAATTTCTACTTGCACATTTATACAAATGAATATAAATTCAATTTAAATGAATAATTATTAAAAGAGATACAACATGCGCAGCACAGAATTAGTTCATTGGTTTAGACAATCTACACCTTATGTCAATATGCATAGAGGGAAAACCTTTGTTATCATGCTTGATGGCGATACAATTGCTTGTACCAATTTTGTCAATATTATTAACGATATCAGCTTATTACATAGCTTAGGTATTAAACTAGTTCTCGTATTCGGTGCTCGCTATCAAATTAATCAACTGCTACAGCAACACCAAATCGAATCGCTTTATCACAAAAATATTCGAGTGACTGATTTAGCTTGCTTAGAATTGGTTAAACAGGCTGTAGGGAAACTAAACTATGATATTAATTCACGATTATCATTACGCTTACCTCACTCACCATTAATTGATGTTGTCACTGGTAATTTTATTTTAGCGCAACCAATTGGCGTTGATGATGGCATTGACTATCAACTCAGTGGCAAAATTCGCCGTGTGAATATTGAAAGTATCCAACAACAATTAGAGCGAGATGCAATTGTCTTAATTGGTCCAATCGCGCCCTCTGTCACAGGCGAAAGCTTTAATCTGCCTTTTGAAGATATCGCGACACAAGTTGCAATAAAATTAAAAGCAGAGAAACTCATTGGTTTTACTGTTGAACAAGGTATCTTAGATCCCGAAAAACAACGGATTAGCGATCTCTTGCCACAAGAAGCAGAAAACCATCTCAACCAATTAATTACCCAAAACCAATATCACAGTTCACAAGCCAGATTCTTACAAGCGGCAATTGAAGTATGTCGCAACGGTGTTAAACGTGCTCATTTAATCAGCTATGAAGAAGACGGGGCATTATTACAAGAATTATTTACTCGTGATGGTGTTGGTACACAACTTTCTATTGAGCTTTCAGAAACGATTCGTTGCGCAACAGTAGCAGATATTCCCGCTTTACTTGAACTCATCCGCCCACTCGAACAACAAGGCATTTTAGTAAAACGTTCACGTGAGCAATTAGAAATGGAAATTGATAATTACACTATCATTGATCGCGACGGCGTTGTAATTGCCTGTGCAGCCTTAAATAGTTACCCAACAGAGAAAATGGCAGAAATGGCATGTGTTGCTGTTCACCCTGATTACCGTAATTCATCTCGTGGTGATATTTTATTTGCAGCAATTCAAAAACGAGCAAAGCAACTGGGGATTAAAAAACTTTTCGTGCTCACTACACGAACTGTACATTGGTTTCAAGAACGTGGTTTTCAACTTGCTCAGCTCGAAGATTTGCCACTCAAAAAACGCCAACATTACAATTATCAGCGTCGCTCAAAGATATTAATACTCAAATTGCACTAGGCAAAATAAAAGGCTAACATCGTTGTCCCTATCAGATGTTAGCCCTTTTATGACTAATTGATTAAGGTAGCTTAGCAATCACACAATAGCCTTCATCTATCCCTTCAATGTGATATTCACTATCACTTTCAATGAATACTGACTCCCCCTTCTTCACATTAAGTGCGGTCGATTTTTGCGAAATTTTCAATTCTCCTTGCATGACAAACAAAATTTCAGCGCTTCGCGCCTGACATTGATGAATTTCGCCTTGCACATAACGAACATTTGTCAAAGCAAAATCTTGTGCTGGCGTTGAGTAAGTAAATACTCGCGCTTGCTCTGGTGCAATTGGAATAATATTAGGCTCCACTTCACGGCAATCAATGATTGCTAACAGCGCAGGAATATCCACATGCTTTGGCGTTAAACCACCACGAATAACATTATCTGAACATGCCATTAATTCAATATTTTGCCCACGTAGATATGCATGAGGAATACCTGCATCTTGAAAAATCCCTTCTCCTTTTCTTAAATGCACAATATTAAATAAATAGAAGCACACTAAACCAGCATCTAATTTTTCTAATGGAATGTCCATGGCTTCCATAGTATACAATAACCAATAATCTGGATTATTAAGTTCAAGTTTATTTGCCTGATATTTGGCTTTATTCTCCTCAATAATAGGTAATAACCATTGTACCAATTGGATTTGATCTGCTTGCATAATATCGGCATAAAAATCATGTAAATCCTGCTGTTCAAGCTTTGTCGCAAGTACATGTAATGAAGGACGCGCTTTTAATGTTTTTAAAATTTTTGTTTTTGTCTTAAAACCATGCAGCAACCAAAAATCCGATAACGCAATCATCATTTCAGGCTTATGATTATTATCTTTATAAGTTCGTTTCGGATCAGCTAAATCCACGCCATTTGTATTTTCTTGCGCAAACCCCAGTTCAGCCTGTTGCTTCGTAGGATGTAATTGGATAGAAAGCGGTTTAGCTACATCAAGAATTTTTAATAAATATGGTAACTCTTGACCAAACTTGGTAATACTCTGCTGACCAAGTGCGGTCGGTTTTTGTGCTAAAAATGTAATCAATGATTGTTTCTGACCTGTAACTTCAATTAATGAAGGAGAAGAGACATGCGCACCAAGCCACCACTCTGCATAATGTTGTTTAGGATTTGGAACTAAATTAAGTAACTGTGGAATATAGCTTTTCCCACCCCAAGCATAATGTTGTACATTACCCGTTAACTGATAAATCCCCATTTTTACTCCCTATTCTTATAACCACCAAAAAATTGTATGACTTGTTCACGATCAAATTCTGTTAACAAACGCACTAATAAACGCTTACCACTTTTCATATCAATAACTAAAATATTGTCTTCTGCTAAATTTATTTGATGAATGTTCTGATATAAAAAGTAAATATTACCGAAGAAAAAGCCGTTCTCTTTTAGCATCAATACAGGTGAGCGCATAAAAGCAGCATAAACAGTAAGGATAATTAAGGTGGCAAGTAAATATAAACTCAACGCAGATAGACTTGTTTTTGCTTGATAAACAATCAAAATAATCAAAACAATAAAAATAACAGCATCTTTTTTGGCTTGCTTTTGCAAACGCACTTTTAATAATGTCTTACCTTTATAGCGATCCATACCAAATTGATCATAAAGTGCATAAAAAAAGAACAAAAGAATACCAGTAAGAAGTAATGTATTAATCATAATCAATAAGGAAGTAATCATCGCCCAAAAATAGTAACAAACTTACTCACTAAAGTAAATTTTGTACAAATAAAAGGGATGACCCTGCGTTCATCCCTCTTAAAAGCGCACTCTAACAAAATAATAGTACAAACAGACTAGGCTAAAATACCAGTCCAAGCACCAAAGATACCGATTGCAAAGAAGCCAATGATAATCCACAGTGCATTGACACGATTACGAAGTAACCACGTGCAAGCAAAAGTTAATAATAATGGTAATAAACCAGGCATTAAGCTATCCAGAATAGTTTGTACGGTTTCGACACGCATTGTACCATCTTGCATCTGAATTTCTGCAACTACAAATGGCACATTAATACTCGTCCATTTTTGGACTAACGCCCCCATAATAAACAAACCAAGAATTGACGCACCTTCCGTTAACTTTTGCAGTAAACCACCGCTCATATCACCAACAACATCAAGTCCTTTCTTATAACCATAAGTTACACCAAAATAACGTGTTGCTAAACGAACGAGGTTGAAAAGCACAAAGAATAAAATTGGTCCTAAAATGTTACCATTTACAGCTAAACCCGCGCCTAATGCTGCAAATACTGGACGAGCAGTTCCCCAATAAATTGGATCACCTACACCTGCTAAAGGTCCCATAAGACCTACTTTAATCCCGTTAATCGCCGCATCATCAATTGGCTTACCATTAGCTCGCTCTTCTTCCATAGCGATTGTTACACCTAATACAGGTGCTGCAACAAATGGCTGAGTATTAAAGAATTCTAAATGACGTTTTACAGCATCTTTACGTTCTGGTGAATCTGGATCTGGATATAAACGCTTAATAACAGGTACCATAGAATAAGCAAATCCAAGTGCTTGCATACGTTCAAAGTTCCAAGACCCTTGGAAAAGATTAGAACGACGTACTACTGCGTTTAAATCGCTTTGCGTTACTTTTTTCATTTCAGTTGTCATTGTTGTAATTCCTATTAATCTAATCTGTTATCAAGCTCATTGTTACCATTACTTACCACTTGCACCACTTGTTTACTTTGATTGTATTTTGGGTGAAGTTGGATATAAAGTACTGCCATGATCGCACCTAATACCCCTAAAGCAACTAAGTTAAACTCAGTGAAAGCGGCAATAACAAAACCAGCATAGAAGAAAGGCATTAAGTGACCAGCACGCATCATATTAATGACCATCGCATAACCTACAACAGCAATAAAGCCACCTGCAATTTTTAGACCTGTTGTCACAACAGGTGGAATCGCATTTAGCATAGCTTGTACAGTATCTGTACCCGCAGTCATCGCAACGATTAAGGCAGGAATCGCAATACGCATTGCTTGTAATAACAATGCTGAACGATGAATCCAATCTAATTTATTTAAATCACCTGTTTCCACTACATTATCTGCCGCATGTTGAAAACCAACTGTAATCGCACGTACCACATAAGTTAATACTTGACCAGCCGCAGCCAATGGAATCGCAATAGCAATCCCCGTTGAGATGTCTTGTCCACCAATAATAACAAGAATCGTTGACACAACAGAAGCTAACGCTGCATCTGGTGCAAGCGCGGCACCAATGTTCATCCAGCCCAATGCTAATAATTCAAGTGTACCACCAACAATGATGCCAGTTTTAATATCACCAAGCACTAACCCAATTAATGTGCAAGCAATTAATGGACGGTGCGTTTGCCACTCATCAAGAATTGAGCCCATACCTGACATACAGGCAACGAGGAAAACCAATATGATTTGTAAAGTTGAAATTTCCATTCTAATTTCCTTTCATGAACATCTTTATTTAAATAAGGTTATTTTTCTTCAGTAAATCCATCATATACTGACGGCTATCATTTGATACTTTACGAACATCCAGCTCAATATTTTTAGCATCAAGTACCTTGAACGCCTCAATATCTTTATCATCAACAGCAACTGCGCTGGTAATCATTTTCTTGCCATCTTTATATGCCATACCACCAATATTAATTGATTTAAACTCAACACCAGCTTCTGCTAAACGCACAACATCCGTTGGATTAGTAAACAACAACATCATACGCTCACCAGCATATTCAGGGTTGTTATATACACGAATCATTTTTTCTACATTCACAACATGTGCTGTTACACCTGGTGGTGCAACACTTTTCAACATAGTGGAACGAACACTATCTTTTGCTACATCATCATTCACTACAACAATTCGTGTCACTTTACTTTCTTTTGTCCAACGCGTCGCAACTTGACCATGGATCAGGCGATCATCAATACGCGCTAAGCCAATTTCTAAATGACCAACACCATTCGCTGTTACTACAGCAGGCTCAACAGGTTTAGCAGCTGGTACAGTTTCTTGAGCAGGTGCGTCTTCCTCTTCCTGATAACGCAGTGCACGAACACCAGTACGTCCAGTTTCAAGAGCAATCGCAACAAGCTCTTGTAAACTTGGTTCATCATCACGTGCCATGAAAGTTTCAACTAGCATAGGAATATTAACACCAGTCACAATATCCATATTATCCTGACCTTCTGCTACACGATTAGCCGCATTAAATGGGCTGCCTCCCCAAGTATCCACTAAAAACAACACTTGATCACAATGTGATAAAGTAGTCGCCAGCTTCTCTTGGTATTTAGTCATAATCGTTTCAGCATTTTCCCCAGGAACAAAATCGATAGTCGCAACATTTTCTTGCTCTCCGATTAACATTTCTGTGGTTTTCAGTAACTGCTCTGCCGCAACACCATGAGTCGCTATAATAATAGCAATAGTCATTGTTTGACTCCTTTATAAAATTAAAAATCAAATAGAGTTATTTGAATCGCGGATTATAGAGTAAAGGTCAATACAATGATGTGACTTAGATCACAATTCCAAGCTATAACTAAGAAAAAAAGACAACAATCGTCACATTTTTAAACAAAAATATGGAGTATCACTTCAAAATTCATGAAGATAAAATGCTTCATTTGCCTATTTAAAAAATCAATCAAAATTTTTAACATTTTACTAACAAATCTATCTCATTGAGTCAAAACAAGGTTTTCATTCTTTTTATTGTTGCAAAGTGTTAAAAAATCCGTAAACTACGCACCAATTTCTTAATCGAAGAAATTCTCTCTCCAAACTTTAAAGGGCTACCTGAGAGTAGCAAAAGGATCAATAATGAATGACAACGTCAATAAAGATGGCTGGAAAGCCTTACTAGGATCTGCCGTAGGTTATGCTATGGATGGATTCGATCTTCTTATCCTCGGCTTCATGTTATCAGCAATTTCAGCTGATCTTGCTTTGACACCTGCACAATCCGGTTCATTAGTCACTTGGACATTAATTGGTGCAGTTGCTGGCGGTATCATTTTTGGTGCATTAAGCGATAAATATGGTCGTATTCGTGTCTTAACTTGGACTATCGTGCTATTTGCACTTTTCACGGGTCTTTGTGCTTTCGCACAAGGCTATTGGGATCTACTCATTTACCGTACAATTGCAGGCATTGGGCTTGGTGGCGAATTTGGCATTGGTATGGCGCTAGCAGCAGAAGCTTGGCCTGCTCGCCACCGTGCAAAAGCCTCATCCTATGTTGCATTAGGTTGGCAAGTAGGTGTATTAGGCGCGGCATTATTAACGCCTTTGTTACTGCCATATATTGGCTGGCGAGGCATGTTCTTAGTTGGTATTTTCCCTGCTTTTGTCGCTTGGTATTTGCGTGCGAAATTACATGAGCCTGAGATTTTTGTCCAAAAACAGACCGCACTTGAAAATCAGAAAACGTCTCGTCTAGAACCCTTTAGATTGTTAGTAAAAGATAAAGCCACTGCCAAAATTAGTCTCGGTATCGTGATTTTAACCTCAGTACAAAACTTTGGTTACTACGGTATCATGATTTGGATGCCAAATTTCTTATCAAAACAATTAGGTTTTAGCTTAACTAAATCAGGGTTATGGACTGCAGTGACTATTTGCGGAATGATGTTTGGTATTTGGCTATTTGGACAGCTTGCCGATCGTATTGGACGCAAACCAAGCTTTTTACTCTTCCAATTTGGTGCTGTCATCAGCATTTTCACTTATTCACAAATGAGTGATCCCACTTATATGCTATTCGCTGGCGCAATATTAGGTATGTTCGTAAATGGCATGATGGGCGGATATGGTGCATTAATGTCTGAAGCTTATCCTACCCAAGCGCGTGCAACCGCACAAAATGTACTATTTAATTTAGGACGAGCAGTTGGTGGATTTGGACCAATTGTTGTTGGTGCATTAGTTTCGACTTACTCGTTCCAATTAGCAATTGCTTTCTTAGCGAGTATTTACATCATTGATATGATTGCAACTATCTTCTTGATTCCTGAATTAAAAGGAAAACAATTAGACTAAAATGAAACCCAAAGCGGCTTTTAAGCCGCTTTTACTTTTTTGTATTACTCTTTTTTCATTAACGCTTCGTGCGCTTGTTTCTGTTCTTTCATTTTTTCACGAATATCTCGGCGTTGTTGTGAGATTTCCGCATTTCTAATCATATAATCATCTACTCGTTTTTCATAATCATCACGCATGTTTTCAATAATCGCGCGTACATCAGCAATAGACATATCATCACGGATATATTGATTTAAGTTATCTAATAACAATACACGTTTTTGGTTATCGCGAATTTTGCGATTATTATCTTCACGATCACGCGCTAATTTATTTTTTAAACGATACATACGCACATACTCTAATACTTCTTGAAATGACTGTTTATTAACATTTTCCATAATACGACTCTCTTATAATAAATAAAAATTAACCGTCCTTAATTTATCCATTTTTCTTGTCCCCGTCAAAGCGTTCATTCGGTTTTTAAAAATTAAATCTGAAAATAACAAAAATTCAACAAAATACCGTTGCTTAGAACCAACTGAGGTGATAAAAATATCGAATTGTTTTTTTGTTTACTTAAGGAAGTGAAAATGTCAAAAGTGTTTAACTTTAGTGCAGGTCCCGCCATGATACCAAGTGCAGTGTTGGCACAAGCACAAACAGAACTATTAAACTGGCAAAACCAACACACTTCTGTTATGGAAGTTAGCCACCGTGGTAAATTGTTTATGGAATTAGCAACACAATCCGTCAATGATTTACGTCAACTTTACAACATACCAGATAACTACCAAATCTTGTTCCTACAAGGTGGTGCCCGTGGTCAATTTGCCGCAATTCCAATGAACCTGCTCAAAGAAAAGGGTAAAGCTTTGTATCTCACTAGTGGTCATTGGTCGGCGACCGCAGCTAAAGAAGCACGCTTATTTGGCGAGATTGATGAAATCAATATTCTTGAGCAAGGCGACGAATTAAAAGTGAGTAATTTAGACTTTAGTGATATTGCTCCGCAATATGATTATGTGCACTACTGCCCAAATGAAACGATTAGTGGTGTCGAAATTTTTGATATACCCAACGTGGGGAATGCCGTATTAGTGGCAGATATGTCATCCAATATTCTTTCACGCGAAATTGATATTAGTCAGTTTGGTCTCATTTACGCTGGCGCACAGAAAAATCTTGGTCCTGCGGGGATTACGATTGTCATCGTACGTGATGATTTAATCGGTCATGCACGTAAAACTACGCCAACAATTTGGAATTATGAAATACAAAAAAATGCAGATTCCATGATCAATACGCCTCCTACTTTTGCTTGGTATTTATGTGCATTAGTGTTTAAACACTTGCTCTCACAGGGAGGAATTAAAGCGATGGAAAAACACAATCAAAACAAAGCCAAATTACTTTATGATTATTTAGATCAAACCACTTTCTATCATAATACCGTCGCAAAACAAAATCGTTCTCTGATGAATGTTACCTTTACTACAGGCAGTGATGAATTAAATGCTAAATTTGTCACCCAAGCTACTGCCGCAGGTTTACATGCTCTTAAAGGACATAAAGTGTTAGGCGGTATGCGTGCGTCAATTTATAACGCAATGCCAATTGAAGGTGTTGAAGCATTGATTGCGTTTATGCAGCAATTCGCTGCAGAAAACAGTTAAAGTGCAGTCAATTTTTAAAAAATTTTCTGGGCAGACTCAGACAATCGCTCTGCCCCATCAATAAAAGGGAAAATATGCAATATATCAATATCGCGAATGAAGGCATAAAACAACTTCAACCTTACCAAGCAGGTAAACCCATCGAAGAATTAGAACGTGAATTAGGCATTTCAAATATCATTAAACTCGCCTCAAATGAAAACCCATTTGGCTTACCAGAAAGTGCCAAACAAGCAATACAAGCTGAACTCAATAATTTGACCCGCTATCCTGATAGTAATGGCTTTTATTTTAAACAAGCCATCGCCAAAAAGTTTGGCTTAACACCTGAGCAAATTACTTTAGGTAATGGCTCAAACGATTTATTAGAGCTCATCGCACATACTTTTGCTTCCGAACATGATGAAATCATGTTTTCACAATATGCATTTATCGTCTATCCATTAGTAACACAAGCAATTAATGCCCAAAAAATCGAAATTCCAGCAAAAGACTATGGCACTGACTTAAATGCTTTTTTAAACGCAATCAGTGCTAAAACTAAACTGATTTATATTGCAAATCCAAATAATCCAACGGGTACATTTTTAAGTGCGGTCGAAATTTCTGAATTTTTGGACAAAGTACCAAACCATGTCATTGTCGTATTAGACGAAGCTTATACCGAATTTACTTTACCAGAAGAAAGAATCGACTCTTTCCAACTATTAGCAAAACACCCAAATCTTGTGATCTGTCGCACGCTATCTAAAGCCTATGGTTTAGCGGGTTTGCGTATTGGTTATGCGGTTTCTTCAACAGAAATTGCCGATTTATTTAATCGTGTTCGCCAACCATTTAATTGTAACAGCTTAGCGCTTGCTGCTGCCACAGCCGTCATTAATGACGAGGCATTCATTGCTAAAGTCGCAGAGAACAACTATCAAGGTTTAACTCTATTAGAAGATTTCTTTATTGCCAAAGGATTGAAATATGTAGCTTCAAAAGGCAATTTTGTCCTGCTAGATTTACAACAACCTGCTTTACCTATTTATCAAGCCTTATTGCGTAAAGGAATAATTGTTCGCCCAGTTGGAGGGTACGGATTACCAAATCATTTACGTATCAGTATAGGTTTACCAGAAGAAAATCAGCGCTTTATTCAGGCGTTAAGTGAAATTCTAAAAATTTAACCGCTCTTTTAATGCAAGGAATTGAACAAGTTATGCAACAAGCCACATCCATTACATTAAATCCAATTAGCTTGATTGAAGGTGAAGTGAACTTACCAGGCTCAAAAAGCTTATCTAATCGTGCTTTACTCTTAGCAGCACTTGCCCATGGTAAAACCACGTTAACCAATTTATTAGATAGCGATGATGTGCGGCACATGCTTAATGCACTAAAACAATTAGGTGTCAGCTATCAACTTTCAGAAGATAAATCCGTTTGTGAAGTCGAAGGTCTAGGTGGTGCATTACAATGGCAAAATGGTTTAGCATTATTTTTAGGTAATGCAGGTACTGCAATGCGCCCGCTCGCTGCTGCATTATGTTTATCTCACCCAGAAACGGAAGGCAAAAATGAAATTGTCCTCACTGGTGAACCTCGCATGAAAGAACGTCCAATTCAACATTTAGTTGATGCATTAAGACAAGCAGGTGCAGATATCCAATATTTAGAGCAAGAGGGCTATCCTCCTATCGCAATTCGTAATACGGGTTTAAAAGGCGGAATAATTAAGATCGATGGTTCCGTTTCTTCTCAATTTTTGACCGCACTTTTAATGGCATCGCCACTGGCAACGGCAGATACGGAAATTGAAATCATTGGTGAATTAGTATCCAAACCTTATATCGATATGACATTGAACATGATGCAAACTTTTGGTGTAAACGTTGAAAATCAACATTATCAGCGTTTTTTTGTTAAAGGGAATCAACAATATCGTTCACCAACAACATTTTTAGTGGAAGGCGATGCCTCTTCTGCCTCCTATTTCCTCGCCGCTGCCGCAATTAAAGGTAAAGTCAAAGTGACTGGCGTCGGTCAAAATAGTATTCAAGGTGATCGTCTATTTGCTGATGTATTAGCAAAAATGGGGGCAAAAATCACTTGGGGTGAGGATTTCATTCAAGTAGAAAAAGGTGAACTAAAAGGCATTGATATGGATATGAACCATATTCCAGATGCTGCAATGACTATTGCTACAACAGCGCTCTTTGCTGAAGGTGAAACAGTCATTCGTAATATTCACAATTGGCGTGTTAAAGAAACTGATCGCTTAACAGCAATGGCAACCGAGCTGCGCAAAATTGGTGCAGAAGTGGAAGAAGGTGAAGATTTTATTCGCATTCAACCTCTAGAATTGACCAAATTTCAACATGCACAAATTGAAACCTATAATGATCATCGCATGGCAATGTGCTTTGCTTTAGTGGCATTATCCAATACTGCTGTGACTATCTTAGATCCAAGTTGTACCGCAAAAACGTTCCCAACCTTTTTCGTAGAATTTCTAAAATTAGCAAAAACTGACAATATATAACAAAAAAAGCTAAGGTTAATCCCTTAGCTTTTGCAATACAAAATTTGGTAAAAATCGACCGCACTTTTATGCCTTATAGATAATTTCGACCCCTTCTTCATCTTCCTCTGACCAATCATCCCAATCCTCATCATCTTCATTAGATTGATATTCAGCCAACTGCGCTTGATGATAGTCATCCCACTTAAATTTCACTTCTGTGTTTTGTTCAACATCTTGCACTTCTTGACGAGGGTTCGCTTCAATGAAATCCATAATCTCACGACAAAGTGGTTGGACATTTTTGCCAGTAACAGCAGAAATCAAATAGTAATCTTCTTCCCAACCTAAACGCGCAGCAATTTCTTTTGCACGCTCATGCGCCTCTTCATCGCTCATTGTGTCAATTTTATTAAACACCAACCAGCGTGGTTTATCCGCTAACGCTTCGCTATATTGAAATAACTCAGATTCAATGATCGAAATATTATCTACAGGATCACTTTCATCAATCGGTGCAATATCCACTAAATGAATCAAGACACGGCAGCGTTCTAAATGCTTCAAAAAGCGAACACCTAATCCGGCCCCTTCAGCAGCACCTTCAATTAGCCCTGGAATATCTGCCACAACAAAGCTATGGTTTTCATCAACACGTACCACGCCTAAACTCGGCACTAATGTCGTAAAAGGATAATCAGCTACTTTAGGCTTAGCCGCTGATACTGCTCGAATAAAAGTTGATTTACCTGCATTGGGTAAGCCTAACATACCCACATCAGCAAGCAACATCAATTCCAATTGAAGATCTCGCTTTTCACCCGGTGTACCATTCGTTTTTTGGCGCGGTGCACGATTAACCGAAGATTTAAAACGTGTATTGCCTAACCCATGGTAACCTCCTTTTGCCACTAACATTTTGGCACCATGTTTAGTCAAATCACCTAACACTTCTTTAGTATCATTATCAATTGCACGCGTCCCCACAGGTACTCTCAAAGTAATATCATTACCACGATGACCAGTGCAACCCGCACTACGTCCATTTTCTCCACGACCCGCAGCAAAACGCTTTTCAAAACGATAGTCAATTAAAGTATTTAAATTCTCATCTGCAATTAAATAAACATCGCCACCATCGCCACCATCACCACCATCAGGTCCACCTTTTGGAATATATTTTTCACGTCGGAAGCTCACACAGCCATTACCGCCATCGCCAGCTTCTACACGAATTAGTGCTTCATCAATAAATTTCATTCGTTCTCCTAACGCTTAATAAACTTGTGCCCAATCGCAGAGGTAATTGCCCCGAATACAACGACCAATGCGCCAATATAACTAATTGAATTTAAATCTGGTTTTGCAAAACTTTGAGGATAAAAGAGATACAGTAAATAAGAAAATAAAATCGTGAATAAAGGCATTAATGTAATCACGACACTAACTTTAGAGACATCCCAACGATTAAGCGCTTCTGCATAAGCACCATAACCAACCAGCGTATTTAAGCAACAATAAATAAAACAAAATAATGTCCACCCACTTAACACACTGACTTGTCCAACTTCGGCAAATGGTGTGAATACTAACGCACAACCAATATAAATCACAAATAAAATTTGCTGTGAGTTGAATTCACGTAACATTAATTTTTGTGCAATACCATAAATACTCCAAATTAATGCAGCCGATGCGGCTAAAAAGATTCCCGTTGAGTAGGCATTTACACTAAAAAAAAGTATAAAACGATCATTAAAAAATAACATTAAACCAACAATTAACAGTATCAAACCAATTTTCTGATTTAAACGCAATTTTTCCTTAAAGAAAAACACACCAAATATCATCATTGTAAAAGAAGATAGCTGCCCAAAAATTTGTGCAATTGAAGGCTCAATATACTTTAATGAAGTATTAAATAACACAAAGTTACCCGCTAAACCAATTACGCCAATAACAGCTAATAAACGGTAACGCGGTAAAAACTGTGATACTTTAGGCAATTTTTTTGTAAGTCCTAAAATAATAAATAAACCTAACGCGGCAACTAAAAAACGATACCACACAATCGTTTGTGGGGTCATCACCGCCACTACTCGTTGTAATGCAATTGGCAAAGAACCCCATGCCATTGCTGTAATTAATGCAAACAAAAATCCCATTAAAGGTTGCTGTTGTTTCATATTATGGCTTCCTATTTGTGATTTTTCCTAAGATTCGATGCCCTGTTGCAGAAAATAATGCGCCAGAAACAACAAGTAAAGCACCGATATAACTTATCCAATTTAAGTCCTCATACATAAAATGTGCTGGTACAATCCAATGCGAAATTTCAGAAAATATTAAAGTTAATATAGGAATTTGCGTCACTATTGCACTCACTTTAGCTACATCCCAATGATTTAATGCTTCAGCATAAGCACCATAAGCAACCAAAGTATTCAAACAACAATAAATCAAACAAGCAATTTGTACTATGTTTAAATTTGTCACTTGCGATATTGTGGCTATAGGTAAAAAGACAATGCTACAACCAATATAAATTGGTAATAAAACTTGTTGAGCAGTTAGACGAGTAGACATCAGCTTTTGGCAAACACCATAAGCCACCCAAACTAAACTCGCGCTAATACAAATTATGATACCTTTCACATACAAACTGAAATGCAAAAAGTCGGCAAATCGCTCATTAAAGAAAAAAACTAATCCTAAAATTAATAACAATAACCCAATCTTTTGGTGAGTCGCGAATTGTTCTTTAAATAACCACACGCCTGCCAATAACATACCAAAAGACGTTAACGGGCTAAATACTTGACTTGTTGTTGGAGGTATATATTGCAAAGCAACATTATATAAGAAGAAATTTGCTGACAATCCAATAATACCTAAAAGAATTAATAACCAATGCTGAAGTCGTAGCATAGTCAAATTAGGTAATTTTTTAGTTACATTTAAGATGAAAAATAATCCTACTGCTGCCATTGCAAATCGAAACCACACTATCGTTTGTGCATCCATGACTTTCAATATTTGCTGCAAAGCAATTGGCAGAGATCCCCACATACAAGCTGCAATAAATGCAAAAAGAAATCCCAGCAGAGGTTGCTGCTTCATATAAAATGCTCCTACAAAAAAGCCCCGCAACTTGTGCGAGGCGTTTTTGATTTAGGAATTTGAAATTACTCAGTAACAATACTGACGTATTTACGGTTTTTCTCGCCTTTCACTTCAAATTTAACTTTACCATCTGCAGTCGCAAATAGAGTGTGGTCACGACCCATGCCAACGTTTGTACCAGCGTGGAATTTAGTACCACGTTGACGAACGATAATGCTGCCTGCTAATACAGACTCACCACCAAAACGTTTAACACCAAGGCGTTTAGCTTCAGAATCACGACCGTTACGAGTTGAACCACCAGCTTTTTTAGTTGCCATCTACTTGATCTCCTCTGAAATTATGCTTGAATCCCAGTGATTTTCACTTCTGTGAACCACTGACGATGACCTTGTTGTTTACGGCTATGTTTACGACGACGGAATTTAACGATTTTTACTTTTTCGCCACGACCGTGTGCAACCACTTCTGCCACTACTTTACCACCATTAACTAATGGCGCACCAATTTTAACATCTTCACCGTTAACGATCATTAACACTGAGTCAAACTCAACTGTTTCACCAGTTGCTACTTCAAGTTTTTCTAAACGAACTACTTGACCTTCGCTTACTCGGTGTTGTTTACCGCCACTTTGAAAAACTGCGTACATATATACTCCGCTACTCTAGTGCTTTAATGTTTTGTTCATTTAGCACTGCAAAAATTCATATAAATAGGTCGCAAATTCTACGCAAAAAATAACTTAAGAGCAAGCGCTTATTTATAATAAAATAAAAAAATTGTGAATTTGTGTGATTTGATTTCAGAAATGACAGAAAATTCGGTACAATCTCTTGCACATTTGGTCTTAAATCAATTATTACAATGATAAATCAACATAATTTAATGAATATTGATGCAATCCAACGCTTAGTGCATAGCGATATGCAAAAGACAAACGAAACGATTTTAGCACAGCTTAAATCTGATGTTGCGTTGATTAATCAGCTTGGATATTACATTATTCAAAGTGGCGGTAAACGTATTCGTCCAATGATAGCCATTCTAGCTGCTCGTGCTTTGGGTTTTCGTGGGCACGAACCTATCACTTGCGCCACATTTATTGAATTTATCCACACGGCAACATTACTACATGACGATGTTGTCGATGAATCTCAATTGCGCCGCGGTAATCCAACTGCTAATGCTGAATTTGGTAATGCAGCAAGTGTGTTAGTTGGTGATTTTATTTATACGCGTGCGTTCCAATTAATGACTCAGTTGGACTCCTTGCCTATTCTGAAAGTCATGTCTGATGCCACGAATGTTATTGCTGAAGGGGAAGTTCAACAATTAATGAACGTTAATGACCCTGATACGACGGAAGAAAACTATATGAATGTCATCTATGGAAAAACTGCCCGTCTATTTGAAGCTGCAACTCACTGTGCTGCTATTCTGGCACAAGCGACTGAACAACAAGAAAAAGCATTACAAGACTATGGACGTTATCTAGGCACTGCATTTCAATTAATTGATGATATTTTAGACTATAGTGCAAATGCACAAGAATTAGGTAAAAATGTAGGCGATGATTTGGCAGAAGGTAAGCCTACCTTGCCTTTACTGCATGCTATGCACAACGGCACTCCTGCTCAATCTGCACTCATTCGCAATGCGATTAAACAAGGTGGTAAACGCGATATATTAGATGATGTATTAGCGATTATGGCTGAACACAAATCTTTAGATTATGCGATGTTACGCGCTAAACAAGAAGCACAAAAAGCCGTTGATGCGATTAAGATTTTACCTGATAGTGATTATAAGCAAGCATTAATCTCATTAGCATATTTATCAGTAGATCGAAACTATTAAGATGATCAATATCTTAAACCACAATATTCAAATCAATTTATTTTAAATCTGACTACGATAGTATTGATTTTAATATTTTGCTATTGTTATAGATACGTTGCACTCACTTGAGATCAGCAAAAACATTTATACTGTAATGTGTTTTTTTACGATATACCTGAATTTGCACCTGATGAAAATAGTTTTTTATTTGAAAGATTTTATGATTTACTGGAGAAAACTTATTAAAGGTTTATCTATTGATTTTAGCCTGAGCAACGATGATTTTTATCCTATTTCTCCAAACGATATACAACAATTTAACTATTTAAAAAATGACTAATCAAACTCTCACGAAAAAAACAAGTAAAAGTAAAGCTCCAAATGCGCCTTTCATCCGCCCTAAATTAGAATTACCAAATGGACATAACAAATTGTTATTACATTCTTGCTGTGCTCCCTGTTCTGGCGAAGTTATGGAAGCCATTCATGCTTCAGGCATTGAATTTACAATTTATTTCTATAACCCCAATATTCACCCATTAAAGGAATATTTAATTCGTAAAGAAGAGAATATCCGTTTTGCTGAAAAATGGGGCATTCCATTTATTGATGCGGATTATGATCGCCAAAATTGGTTTGATCGAGCAAAAGGCATGGAAGATGAACCAGAACGCGGTATTCGTTGTACTATGTGTTTTGATATGCGTTTTGAAAAAGCTGCTGAGTATGCGCATAACAATGGTTTTCCAGTATTTACAAGTTGTTTAGGTATTTCCCGTTGGAAAGATATGAACCAAATTAATGGTTGTGGACATCGTGCAGCAGAAAAATATGATGATGTGATTTATTGGGATTACAACTGGCGCAAAGGCGGTGGTTCACAGCGTATGATTGAAATCAGTAAGCGTGAACGCTTCTATCAGCAAGAATATTGTGGTTGTGTTTATTCTTTACGTGACACGAATAAATGGCGTGAAGCGAATGGGCGTCAAAAAGTCGAAATTGGTAAGCTCTATTACTCTGCCGATTAATTCAATTGAAGCTTTCTTTTAAACGTCAGTTATATGAATGCCCACTTTTTGAGTCTAGCAAGACTTTTTAAATTGATAACCACCTTGTAAACAAGGTGGTTTTTAATTAGCAACAAAAAGTACAATAAATTCCGTAAGAATTGACCGCACTTTTTTACTCTCCTACTTAGCTCATCAAGCTGTTAGCTAATCTTGCAAGCCCTAATTCTAATTCTTGTTCTGTAATATTCAAGGCTGGGGTAAAACGTAATACATTCGGACCTGCAACCAAAATCATTAAACCATTATTCGCTGCTTTTTTCACAAATTCACTTGCTTGACCATGATATTTGTCAATTAATTCTGCTCCAATTAATAAACCTTCTCCACGAATATCTTTAAACAACTGATATTGCTGATTAATTTGTTCTAATCCTTTTATCAATCTCGCTGAAATTTGTCTTACATTCTCTAAAAATTTTGCTTCTGAAATGGTATCAACAACTTTGGCAGCGACCGCGCAAGCCAATGGATTTCCACCAAAAGTCGTGCCATGCACACCTGGCGCAAAACTTCTTGCAATGATATCAGTGGTTAATATTGCTCCAATTGGAAAACCATTACCTAAGGCTTTTGCTGAAGTCAAAATATCAGGCACAACATCATACTTCATATAAGCATAAAAGTGCCCTATGCGCCCAACACCTGTTTGAACTTCATCAAAAATTAACAATGCATTATATTGAGAACACAACTCACGTAGCCCTAGTAAAAACGCTTTATTTGCTGGAATAACTCCACTTTCCCCTTGAATAGGCTCTATGATGACAGCACAAGTCTGCTCATCAATCACTGCTTTTGCTGCATTTAAATCGTTAAAAGGAATATGGATAATATCTGCGGGCTTTGGACCAAAACCATCAGAATATTTAGTCTGTCCCCCTACACTCACCGTAAAAAAAGTGCGTCCATGAAAACTTTGTTTAAATGAAATAATTTTACTTTTCTGATAACCAAAATGATCTACAGCATAACGGCGCGCTAGTTTCAACGCGGCTTCATTCGCTTCTGCACCTGAATTGACAAACATCACTCGATCAGCGAAGGTTTTTTCAACTAATTTACTTGCTAATGCTAAAGTAGGTTCACTGGTAAACCAATTACTTGAATGCCATAACTTTTGTCCTTGTCGTTGCAATATTTCCACAATCTCATCGGGACAATGCCCTAAACTGGTTACAGCAATGCCACTAGTAAAATCAATATATTCCTTACCATTCTGATCCCAAATTCGACAGCCTTTGCCTTTGACTGGAATAAAATCCGCAGGTGTATAGTTCTGAATCATGACCTGATCAAATAGTTCACGTGTATATTGCGTCATTAGCTTACCCTTTCTATTATCTTTTCTTTACTAAAGCATAGTTAAATTAAAATATTTAGTCAATATTAATGAATAAATATTCATTAATATACATAAAAAATCCAGATAAAGTTATCTGGATTTTGTTGTTTTAATTCGTTCCACCAACTGTGATTTTTTCAATCTTCAATGCAGGTTGACCAACACCGACTGGTACGCTTTGTCCCTCTTTACCACAAACACCGATACCATGATCAATTTCAACTTGATCAGCAACCATTGAAATATTTTGCATTACTTCAATACCGCTACCAATCAAAGTTGCACCTTTAACTGGCTGAGTAATTTTCCCTTTTTCAATCAGATAAGCTTCTGATGTAGAGAATACAAATTTACCAGAAGTAATATCTACTTGCCCACCACCAAAATGCGATGCAAAAATGCCATGATCCACAGAAGCAATCAAATCATCAAACTGACTTTGCCCTGCCAACATATAAGTATTTGTCATACGTGGCATTGGTAAATGAGCATAAGATTCACGACGGCCATTGCCTGTCGGCGCAACACCCATTAAACGAGCATTCATTTTATCCTGCATGTAACCTTGCAAAATTCCGTCTTTAATTAATACATTATATTGGCCTGGTACGCCTTCATCATCGACTGTAATTGAACCCCGACGATTTTGTAATGTACCATCATCAACAATAGTACATAATGGTGAAGTAACAAGTTCTCCGATTTTGCCTGTAAATAAGGAACTTTCTTTACGGTTAAAATCACCTTCTAAACCATGTCCAACAGCTTCGTGCAATAGTACACCCGGCCAACCAGCAGCCAGCACTACAGGCATCATTCCTGCTGGTGCTTCAATAGCATTCAAATTGACTAACGCTTGGCGCACAGCTTCTTTAGCAAAATAGGCTGCTCTTATTTCACCTTGTTCGCTCTCTAAAAACCAATCTAAACCGAAACGCCCTCCTGCTCCAGCACTACCACGTTCACGTTTACCTTCTTTCTCTACTAACACAGCAATCGATAAACGAACTAAAGGACGAATATCTGCGGCTAAAGTACCATCTGTTGCAACAATTAAGACTTCTTCATACACAGAACTTAAGCTTGCAGAAACTTGTACCACGCGAGGATCTTCATTACGAGCGCTACGATCAACTAAATGTAATAACTCAATTTTTTTCTCTTTACTTAAACTATCTAATGGGTTAATCGCTTGATAACGCAAGATAGGTTCAACAGGATTAAAAGTACTTGGTACTATAATATTACCTTGCTTTAACTGTGCAATACCTTTCACTGCATTAGCACATTGCTGTAAACTGGTTAAATTGATTTCATCGGAATAAGCAAAGCCTGTTTTTTCACCACTTACAGCTCTAACACCAACCCCACGATCAATATGAAAACCACCTTCTTTAATAATCCCATCTTCTAATACCCAATTTTCATCTTGACTTAACTGAAAATAAAGATCTGCATAATCAATATGACGATGTGACAATAAATCAAATGTGTTTTTTAAATTATCTAGATCTAAATTATTTAGAGTAAGTATAGTCTCTTGTACTTTGTTTAACATCTTATCCCTTGTCTTATATTAATATATGTTAGATCTTAGAAAGACCTTTAAATATAGCTTTAATTCTCTCTTTTAAATATCGACGATATATTTTTAAATCAAATAAAAAAGTTGACCAATTGAATTCAATTTTTTTATCAATAATACCTCTCATATAATCTTTTCCACCATATCTATAGTGATTTTTATTTCTCATAATTAATCTAACATCATTATTTCGCAAATATGATGGTTTAATATAGTGAGTTTTTTTACTTGGAAAATATTGTTGCCACTCATCTAACAAATAGCTACTAGGTAAAATAAATATTTTCTCTTTATTTTTCCAAAAGTAATGGTTTAAATGACTTTCATCATGCCATAATGCAATAATATCTTTTTTTAAGTCTAAATGGATATTATTATTCAATTGACGACACATCTCTAAAAAAGCAGAAGTTTTACCACCATTAAAACTTCCCATAACATAATGTTCACCCTCTCCATAAGGAATATATGCAGTAGATTGAGGATTTCTATCGTAAGTAGTTTTATCAATATCTAAACCAATAAACCAAGGTTGTAAAGCTGCGATTAAATCTTTCTCAGGAATAAGAATTTCATTTTGATATATATCTTTAATAAAAATTATATTTGCATTAATAAAAAAGAGATAATCTACATCTTTGAATAGTTTTTTCTCTTTTAAAAAAATATCAAAACGCATTAGAGTATCATAAGGCCAACCTAATTTTTTTTGATATATTCTATAAACATTTCCTGTTTCCTCCCCTAAAAAGCTCTCTTGATAATCTGAAAATAAGAAATACTTCTTAGCGACTCCCGGCATAAAATGCTTTTCTGAACTCCTATAGAAATCTTCCCAAAAAATATGGTAGCGTCCTGTTGCAATATACAAAATTCCAATACTACCAGAAGGTGAATTAATCATACTATTTTTCCTAAATAAATACGGAGTCTAACCTAAATCAATATAAAATATTAAAAATGGAAGTTACATAACAACAACATCAAACTGATCTTGATTGTAATATACTTCCGTTTTAATTTGTACTTGTTTACCGATAAAGACTTCTAATTCTGCCAGCAAACCATGCGATTCTTCATTAATTAAATAATCTGCCACTGCTCTTGAAGCGTATACCAAAAACTGTTCACTAGAGAATAAATGATGAACTCGAATAATCTCACGCATGATTTCGTAACAAACTGTTTCCACTGTTTTTACTCGCCCACGCCCTTGGCAAGAAGGACAATCACCACATAAAACATGTTCAAGGCTTTCTCTCGTTCGCTTACGAGTCATTTCAACTAAACCTAACTGTGTAAAACCATTTACACTGGTTTTTACGCGATCTTTTGCTAAAGCTTCTTGTAGTGATTCCAAGACACGATTGCGATGTTCATCTGTTTGCATATCAATAAAATCAATAATGATAATGCCACCAAGATTGCGTAACTGTAGCTGTTGCGCAATCGCTTTTGTGGCTTCAATATTTGTGTTAAAAATCGTTTCTTCGAGATTACGATGTCCTACAAACGCCCCAGTATTAATATCAATAGTCGTCATCGCTTCAGTTTGCTCAATAATCAAATAACCACCAGATTTTAAATTCACGCGTTTATTTAATGCTGTTTGGATTGCAGCTTCGACACCATACACATCAAATAATGGTTGATTACCTGAATAAAGTACCAATTTATCCACTAACGTTGGCATAAATTCTTCTGTAAACTGTTTTACTTCGGTAAAACATAATTTAGAGTCAATTCTAATCTTCTCTAAACCGGCACCAATGAAATCACGTAAAATACGTTGTGTTAATGCTAATTCACCATATAACATCGATTTGGTTGAATATTTAGCCCGACGCTCTAATACTTTACACCATAAACGTTTTAAAAAATCAGCATCTTGTTTCAATTCTTCTTCAGTTGCGCCTTCTGCCGCGGTGCGAATAATAAAGCCTCCGAGTTCATCACAAAATGGCAATACTAACTCTTTTAATCTTGCACGCTCTTCTTCACTTTCAATCCGTTGAGATACGCCGACATGGCTATTTTCTGGCATAAAAACAAGATAACGCGAAGGTAAAGTAATGTCTGTTGTCAAACGTGCACCTTTAGTACCAAGTGGATCTTTGACAACTTGTACAACAATATCTTGCCCTTCACGTACCAGTTCAGCAATATCTTTGACGACAAACTGTTTCTGTTCACTTTCTTCAACACATTCTGTATGTGAAACAATATCTGATGCATGCAAAAAAGCGGCTTTTTCTAAGCCAATATCAACAAATGCAGACTGCATACCGGGCAATACTCGTGTCACACGCCCTTTATAGATATTACCGACAATCCCACGCTTAGCTTGTCGTTCAATATGCACTTCTTTCAAAATGCCCATATCGACCAGCGCAATACGGGTTTCATTGGGGGTAACGTTGACTAATAATTCAACAGAATCCATAACTCTACCTAACTTAATAATTTTAAAAAACAAATTGCTAATTAGTCTAACGAAAAGGGAAATAGAATAATAGTGTCAAATAAGGTAAAATGTGAGCTTTCTCAAATTTTGGCAGATAACAATAACATTTTTTAACATGTTTGTGAGGTTAGCATGTTTGGATTAGATCCAACAATAATTACATTTACTATTTATATTTTCGGTATGTTACTGATTGGCGTATTAGCCTATCATTATACCAATAATTTATCCGATTATATTTTAGGCGGTCGTCGCTTAGGTAGCTTTGTCACAGCAATGTCAGCTGGGGCATCTGATATGTCAGGTTGGTTATTAATGGGATTACCCGGTGCAATTTATGTAGCGGGTTTAATTGAAGGTTGGATAGCAATTGGATTAACAATTGGTGCTTATCTAAACTGGCTATTTGTTGCAGGTAGACTACGTGTTTATACTGAATTTAATAATAATGCATTAACGCTACCAGAATACTTCCATAATCGTTTTGGTACTTCACATAACATACTAAAAATTGTTTCTGCTAGTATTATTCTCGTTTTTTTCACAATTTACTGTGCTTCTGGCGTAGTTGCTGGCGCAAAATTATTCCAAAACTTATTTTCTGTCGAATATTCAACCGCGCTTTGGTATGGTGCACTCGCAACAATTGCTTATACTTTCATTGGCGGTTTTCTAGCAGTTAGTTGGACTGATACTATTCAAGCTACTTTAATGATCTTCGCTTTAATTTTAACACCTATTTTTGTACTGCTTCATCTTGGCGGTCTTGACAATTTCACTTTGGTCCTTCAGCAAGCAGAGAATGCAATGCACAAAAACTTTACTGATATTTTCAGTAGTACAACACCACTTGGTTTATTAAGCCTAGCCGCTTGGGGCTTAGGCTATTTCGGGCAACCACATATTCTTGCACGTTTTATGGCTGCTGATTCCGTCAAATCACTCAACAACGCACGTAAAATCAGCATGACTTGGATGATCCTGTGTTTATTAGGCGCAATAGGTATCGGTTTCTTCGGTATTGCCTACTTTTATGCAAATCCACAAGTCGCCAATTTAGTGAATAAAGAACCTGAACAAGTCTTTATCGAATTATCAAAATTACTGTTTAACCCATGGATTGCAGGGGTGCTACTATCTGCTATTTTAGCTGCAGTCATGAGTACATTAAGTGCACAATTATTAATTTCTTCTAGTGCTATTACAGAAGATTTTTATAAAGGTTTTATCCGTCCAAAGGCTTCTGATAAAGAATTAGTCTGGCTAGGTCGTGCGATGGTACTCACTATTGCAGCTATTGCAATTTGGATTGCACAAGATGAACACAGTAAGGTATTAAAGCTTGTCGAATTTGCTTGGGCAGGCTTTGGTAGCGCATTCGGTCCCGTTGTGTTATTTTCACTTTTTTGGAAACGCATGACATCATCTGCCGCATTATGCGGAATGTTAACTGGTACCATTGTTGTCTTTGGTTGGAAACACTGGACACTTGAGGGTTCTCAGTTACATCAACTGTATGAAATGATTCCGGGATTTTTGATTGCTAGTTTGGTGATTATTATTGTGTCGCAACTGTCAGCCAAGCCAGAACAACATGTTATTGATACTTTTGAACAAGTAAAAAATGCTTATAAAAACGCACTATGATTGATTTTCGTCCTTTTTATCAACAAATTGCCACGACTCATCTATCTGCATGGTTAGAAACATTACCTTTGCAACTAAAGCAATGGGAAAAGCAAACTCATGGTGATTATGCCAAGTGGGCAAAAGTAGTCGATTTCTTACCACACTTACATGCCGATCATATTGATCTTAAAAGTGCGGTCAAATCTGAACAAATTTCACCTTTATCACAAGGCGAACAACAACGCCTTGTTTATCATCTAAGACAATTGATGCCTTGGCGAAAAGGGCCATACTATTTATATGGTGTACATATTGATTGTGAATGGCGTTCTGATTTTAAATGGGAGCGTGTTTTACCACACCTTGCCCCGCTCAAAGGACGCACTATTTTAGATGTGGGTTGTGGCAGTGGCTATCATATGTGGCGTATGTTAGGCGAAGGTGCCCAAATGGTGGTAGGAATCGATCCAACAGTACTTTTTTTATGCCAATTTGAAGCCGTACGTAAATTACTCAATAACGATCACCGAGTAAATTTAATTCCTTTAGGCATTGAAGAAATGCAGCCTCTCGCTGCTTTTGATACAGTATTTTCTATGGGAGTACTTTACCATCGTAAATCACCATTAGATCATTTAACCCAGCTGAAGAATCAACTTGTGCAAGGAGGTGAATTAGTTCTTGAAACGTTAGTTGTCGATGGTGATATCAACACAGTACTCGTCCCTGCTGATCGCTACGCTAAAATGAAAAACGTTTACTTTATTCCTTCTGTACCGGCTTTAATTCATTGGTTAGAAAAAGTAGGTTTTAAAAATGTTCGTTGTGTCGATACTGCAGCAACAACGCTAACAGAACAACGTAAAACAGATTGGTTAGAAAATGAATCTTTAGTTGATTTCTTAGACCCTCACGATCATTCTAAAACCATTGAGGGCTACCAAGCACCAACTCGTGCCGTCATTCTTGCTAATAAATAATGATACGAACAACAAAAAAGCTGGCAACTCGTCAGCTTTTTTAATAAAACATAAAGGCAGATATGCTATCTGCCTTCGTTAAATTAGCCGTGATATTTTTTGAAAATTAACGCTGCGTTTGTTCCACCAAAACCAAAGCTATTCGACATCACTGTTTGTAATCCCGCATTTTCAACCGTTTCTGTTACGATATTACAGCCTTGAGCCTGTTCATCTAAAGTTTCAATATTAATACTTGGTGCAATGAAATCATTATCTAACATTAATAAAGTATAAATTGCTTCATGCGCGCCAGCCGCACCTAAAGAATGACCTGTCATTGATTTAGTTGATGAAATTGCTGGGATGTTATCACCAAACACATTTTTAATCGCACCTAACTCTTTCACATCACCAACTGGTGTTGAAGTACCATGCACATTGATATAATCAATTGGTGTATCTACAGTTGCCATTGCTTGTTTCATACAGCGCTCTGCACCTTCGCCACTTGGCGCGACCATATCATAACCATCAGAAGTCGCACCATAACCTACAATTTCAGCGTAAATTTTCGCACCACGTGCAAGGGCATGCTCTAATTCTTCGACAACCACAACTGCACCGCCACCAGCAATCACAAAGCCATCACGGTTTGCATCATAAGCTCGTGACGCTTTTTCAGGGGTTTCATTGTATTTGGTTGACACTGCCCCCATGGCATCAAATTCAGTTGCACATTCCCAAGAAAGCTCTTCTGCCCCACCAGCAAAAACAATATCTTGTTTGCCAAGTTGAATTAATTCAAGTGCGTGACCAATACAATGTGCTGATGTGGCACAAGCTGAACTAATACTATAGTTCACACCACGAATTTTATATGGTGTTGCTAAACAAGCAGAAACACTTGATGCCATCGTTTTTGTGACTGCATAAGGCCCCACTGCTTTTACTCCACGTGGACCACGTACCGCATCACAAGCAATTAACTGGTTATGTGCAGAGCCTGTCCCCGCACCAATCACTAACCCAGTACGATCATTTGACACTTGTTCTTCAGTTAAGCCTGCATCTTCAATCGCTTCTTTCATTGACAGATAAGCATAAGCCGCAGCATCCCCCATGAAACGATAAATTTTACGATCGATTAATTCGCTTGGATTTAATTTAATGGTGCCTGCGACATGGCTGCGCATGCCAATTTCTACAAAATCAGGCACCACTTCGATACCTGATTTACCTGCTTTTAATGACGCCAATACTTCTTCTTTATTGTTACCAATACTCGAAATAATACCAAAACCAGTAATAACCGCTCTTTTCATAGAGTATTCCTTTTATTCAGAAAATGAAAATATGGTCGATAAAATAGCCTTCAAACTACAAGATTTCAAGTAGTAATTCGATCATTCGACCAGTATAGAAAATTTCGTTATTATAGTACGATTCAGCTTTTCTATAAAGGAATAAAAGGTCATGAATAAAGTTCAGTTTGCAGAAGTCCATTTCAACCAAGAAAATATACCTGTCTCTGCAAAATTTGATGATGTCTATTTTTCTAACCAAGATGGGCTCGCCGAAAGTCGCTATGTTTTTCAGCAAGGCAATCAGTTATGGCAACGTTGGCAAGATTATCCTGCAAGCCATTTTGTCATTGCAGAAACAGGATTTGGGACAGGGTTAAATTTTTTTGCGGTAACAACATTATTTCGTGAATTTTGCCAACAATATCCAGAGGCACCGCTTAAGCGCTTGTTTTTCATTTCATTTGAAAAATATCCCATTCCACTTGAACAATTAATTCTCACTCACCAAGCCTATCCCGAATTTATACAACTGGCTCAACAATTACAGCAATATTGGCTTGAACCTATCGAAGGTTGCTATCGCTTTCATTTTGCTGAAACTACGCTCGATCTTTGGTTTGGTGATCTGAATGATAACCTCCCTCAGCTTGGCGATTATATGTGTAATAAGATAGACGCTTGGTTTCTTGATGGCTTTTCACCAAGTAAAAACCCACAAATGTGGAATGATACGCTGTATCAACATATGTATCGTTACTGCAAAGAACATGGCACTTTTGCGACTTTTACTGCAGCAAGTACTGTACGAAAAGGCTTAGAACAAGCAGGTTTTGCCGTCAACAAACGCAAAGGCTATGGCAAAAAACGAGAATGTCTGCAAGGTAGTAAACCTCATGCAAGTCAAGCACACATTCACTTTCCATGGTATCTCGCACAACCTGCCCAATTTAAACGACAAGCTGATGTTGCAATTATTGGGGGGGGGATTGCTTCATTATTCTGTGCATTATCTTTATTAGAACGTCAAGCTAAAGTCACTCTCTATTGTGAAGATGAAGCGGTTGCCCTTAATGCTTCAGGTAATAAACAAGGCGCATTCTATCCACAACTGAGCGATGATGATTTGCTTAATATTCGCTTTTATATTCATGCCTTCGCTTACGGACAACAACGCTTACAACAAGCAATTCAACAAGGTATTGCGTTTGAATATGATTTCTGTGGTGTAGCGCTTTGTGGCTATGATCATAAAAGTGCGGTCAAATTAGATAAAATTTCACATTATCAATGGCACCAAAGCTTATATCAAACGCTTTCACAAACGCAATTAAGTGAAAAAGTTGGCTTACCCTTACCTTGTGCAGGTGGGTTCATTCCGCAAGGTGCATGGCTTGCACCACGCCAGTTTGTACAAAACATGTTTGCTTATTTAGTTGAACGTGGACTTGAAATCAAAACTCGACAAAAAGTGACCGCACTTGAACAACAAGATAGTAGTTGGCAATTAAAGAATGCACAAGGAGAGCAATTTAAACATCAAGTTGTGATATTAGCAAATGGACATAAAATCACCGAGTTCGCTCAAACTGCACATTTACCTTTATATCCTGTACGCGGACAAGTCAGTGAAATTCCTACAGGCAAATATCTGCAGCAACTTAACACTGTGGTGTGCTATGACGGCTACCTCACACCAATAGCACAAAGTAACACACATTGTGTGGGTGCAAGCCATGTGCGTGATTGTGATACACGTAAATTTAGCCTAGCAGAACAACACCAAAATCAGCAAAAAATCCAAACTAATCTAAAAGTCAATTGGGTAAAAGAAGTTGATACATCAGGCAATCAAGCACGTGTTGGTATCCGCTGTGCCGTACGTGATCGTATTCCCATGTTGGGAAACGTCCCCCATTTTGAACAACAATTAGTAGATTACCAAAATCTTTACAACCTTCGCCGCCGTAAGCAACCGATAAAAAGTGCGGTCAATTTTGACAACTTATTCTTAATCGCAGCGCTAGGTTCAAGAGGACTTACTTCTGCGGCATTGTTAGGTGAAACCCTTGCTTCACTCATCTACCAAGAACCATTGCCATTAAGCCAAGATATTGTCCATCAACTCAATGCGAATCGTAGCTGGATACGCAAACTATTAAAAGGTAGCACGGTAAAAAAATGACAAAATTTATCCATCACGAACAACATTCATACTAAAAAATTATTAATTAATTTAATTAGTTAACTCATTTCATTCGTTAAAGACAATATTTTTAATATTGTCCTTTTCATTTCTAAATTCCATCTCTATAATTGCGAATAATTTTCATAATCAATATTAATAATAACCTAAGAGGTACCTATGCAATTAAACAAGCAGTCTGCACTGATGCTAACCGCTTTAGCTTTAAGCCAACCCCTACTTGCGGAAGAAATTGAGCAAGTTGAACAACTCGATACGATTGTTGTTTCTGGTGCGAGTGGCGCTGAAGATATCAATATCCAAGAAAAGAAAGTGGGTGAAACTCAAATTAGTGCACAAAAAATTAGCAAACAACAAGTATCAGATAGCCGAGATTTAGTTCGTTACGAAACTGGCATCACTGTCGTTGAAACTGGACGTACAGGCGCTAGTGGTTATGCAGTACGTGGGGTTGATGAAAACCGTGTTGGTATTATGATTGATGGGCTGCGTCAAGCTGAAACTTTAAGTTCACAGGGATTTAAAGAATTATTTGAGGGCTATGGTAATTTTAATAACACGCGTAACGGTGTTGAAGTAGAGAATGTCAAAGTCGCGACCATTACTAAAGGAGCCGATTCAATTAAATCAGGCAGTGGAGCACTCGGCGGTTCAGTGATGTTTGAAACAAAGGATGCGCGTGATTATCTGATCGATAAAAATTATCATATTGGTGTCAAACGCGGTTATCAAAGCATGAATAATGAAGATATGACATCTGTTACTGTGGCTGGAAAATATAAATGGTTTGATGTGTTATTTATTAATACGCGTCGTGAAGGTCATGAAATCGAAAACTATTTTTATGATATTTATAAAACGAAAGAAGAAGACAAAGCTGCTGTAGGTAAGACGCGTGAAAAAACCGATCCTTATGATATTACTCGAGATAGCACTTTAATTAAATTTGGTTTCCAACCACATGAAGAACATCGTTTTACTGTGGCATTAGATGATTCCAAATTGCGATCACGTGGTGAAGATTTATCTTATACTTTGCGCCCAAGTAGCTATGTTGATACCGAAATCTATGGTGAAAGAAAGACTAACGATAGCTCTCATCGTAAAAATATTCAATTTGCTTATGAAAACTTTACGCAAACTGCACTTTGGGATCATTTCAAAGTGTCATTTTCTTCCCAAAAAATCAAAAATAATGCCAGAACAGATGAATATTGTAGTGGACCAAAATGTGTTTCTGTCTTGAATGAGCAAGGTTTAACGCTTGATAGCAGTACAAATGTTAATAAAATTGTAGATAAACATGGTGGTGACATTACAGCCGAAGTTATTACAGGTCGTTATGGTGGAAAAGATGTAAAATATAAAAACTCTAAAGGAGAAGAAATGCCAGGTCTCCACTATAAAGAATATTCACCACAGACTACATTAATTGATTGTTCCAAAATTGATTGTAATAAAAAATTTCGTGTTTATGTTAAAAAAAATGAAAATTACGGAGATGTATATCAATTTGAAGATAGGGAAATCACGATTAAAACCTTGTCTGATGGGAGAAAATACGGTGAAATTGAACTCAAATCGAAACCAAATGACTTCGGAGGGAAACAATACGAAGACGTCAAATTTATTCTTCCTTTCTCAACTGGTTATAGCCGCAATGACTACAATGATCGCGATCTGAATACGGATACGAAACAAATCAATTTAGATTTTGATAAAGAGTTCTCGACTTGGGGAATAGCACATCAACTGAAATATGGTGGTCTATACGGTAAAACAACCAAAAGTATGGTAAACAAAGACGGTTATAAAGGTGGTAATGTTCAATGGTGGGCAGATGCATTTTTCTGTAATCAACGTAAACCTGGTACATTTCCACCAGTCTATGAACCACGCCCAGATTACTGGCCTAGTGGTACTTGCACGGGTAATTTAAGAGAAAATGTGAATGGTCGTTATAGTTATTTGATTCCAGTGAAAACGAAAAACCAAGCAATCTATCTTGGTGATAAAATTACGCTTACTAATTGGCTTAACCTAGATCTCAATTATCGCTATGACAAAGTCGAACACCGCCCAAGTTATGATCCAAGCGTCCCTGTGCCAAAAGGACTCATTGCGGGTATTTTTATTCCATTACCCGGTAATTCTTATGGTATTGGTGCAGAATGTGGCTATAACACTGAATGTATGAACAAAAATGTTGCACAAAACTTGGCAATTATGCTGCAAAATAAAACATATAAACATCATTCTTATAATCTAGGCGTAAACTTAGATCCCTTAGATTGGCTGCGTGTACAATTAAAATACTCAAATGGGTTTAGAGCACCAACTTCTGATGAAATGTTCATGACATTTAAACATCCAAGTTTCTCAATTACACCAAATGTAAATTTGAAACCCGAAATTGCTAAAACAAAAGAGGCAGCACTGACTTTATATAAGAATCAAAGCTTCTTAACATTAAGCGCATTCCAAACCAATTATGATAATTTCATTGATTTAGTTTATGTAGGACAACGTGCAGTAGATGAAGGAAGTTCACTCACCTACCCATTCTATCAAAATCGCAATAGAGATCATGCTAAAGTTACGGGAGTTGAAGTCAGTGCACGTTTAGAATTAGCAGAACTTTATAGCAAATTAAAAGGCTTCAGAGTAGGTTATAAATTGACACATCAAAAAGGCAAAATCGAAGGAAAAATTCCGATGAATGCGATTCAGCCGACTACTGCGGTGTATAACATTGGTTATTCAACGGAAGATGACAAATATGGAATTGACTTCTTCATCACCGATGTCGCGGAGAAAAAACGCAGTGAAACTTATAACATGTATTGGGAAGGTCAAAAGAAAAATGGCACGTTAATTCAAGGTCAGAAAGTCACTGACAGCACATTAGCATGGCGTAATAATCACTATACGACAATTGATGCTATTCTTTATGCCAAACCAATTAAAAATCTGATGTTAACCGCAGGTCTATATAATATGACTAATAAAAAGTATATTACTTGGGATTCGGCTCGCTCAATTCGTTCAATTGGAACAATTAATCTCATTGACCAAAATACTGGTGCAGGGATTAAACGTTTCTATGCACCGGGCAGAAACTTTAGATTATCTGCGGAATTAACCTTCTAAGTTATCAACTAAAAGTAAAAGAGATAGCACTACGCTATCTCTTTTTTACCGTTCTATTTACTCATAATGAGGCGTTTAATTACTTTTACCTAATAATTTGATTCGTCACCGTACCTGCGACCATTGCGCCATTGACATTCAATGCGGTACGTCCCATATCAATTAAAGGCTCAATAGAAATTAATAACCCTACCAATGCAAGTGGTAAATTCAACGTAGAAAGTACCACGATGGCAGCAAAAGTCGCTCCGCCGCCAACACCTGCAATGCCTAATGATGAAATCGTGACAACTAAAATCAATGTTGCTAAATAAGTGAAACTAAAAGGGTCAAGTCCAACTGTTGGTGCCACCATGACCGCTAGCATTGCAGGATAAATGCCTGCACAGCCATTTTGCCCAATTGTTGCCCCAAAAGTTGCAGCAAAATTCGCAATCACACTGTTATTCCCCAATTTATTCGTTTGTGTTTCAATGTTCAGTGGCAATGTGGCGGCACTAGAACGAGAAGTAAAAGCAAAACTTAATGTGGGTAACACTTTTTTAAAGTAGCTCACTGGATTCACTTTAAAAAGTACCAATATCAGTGCATGTACCACGAACATGAATAAAATGGCTAAATAAGAGGCAACGATAAATGAACCTAAATTGACAATATCTGCCCATTTTGATGTTGTTGCCATTTTAATCATGAGTGCAAATACACCATAAGGCGTTAAACGAATCACCATACGCACTAAACGCATGATTAATTTATTCAATGTATCTACCCCTTGTGCAATACGTTCGCCTAATGCCTGATCTTCTTTACTTAAACTTAATGCTGCAACGCCTAACAGTGCAGAAAATAACACGACACTAATAATAGAGGTTGGATTCGCTCCTGTTAATTCTAAAAACGGATTTTTAGGAATAAATGAAAGTAACATAGCAGGAATCGTCAAACCGCTAACTTTTTCCATTCTTCCTTCGACACGGCTCTGAGCAGCTAATTCACGTTCACCAGCAACTAATCCCTCTGCACTCAGATCAAATACATAAGCCATAGCAATACCAATTGCTGCAGCAATTGCAGTAGTCACTAATAACACGGAAATCACACTGAAACTGATTTTCCCTAAAGCACTTGCCTGATTTAAACGGGTAATCGCAGATAAAATTGAAATAAAAACTAATGGCATGACAATCATTTGTAGTAAGCGTACATAGCCATTACCCACTAAGTTAACCCAGTCTAAAGTATGATTAATTACCTCTTGACTCGCTAGCTGTAATAATGCACCACCAACTAAACCCAATATCAAACCAATAAACACGGTAGTACCAAGTTTCTGTGTACGTTTAAAAATCCATGCCAATAGCACGAGTAATGCGACAAAAATAATAAGATTTATCACGGTCATAATTTGCTCTCAATACGAATAAAAAAACTACATATGATTAAATGGGAATTTCTAATAAACTACAACTACTTTTTTGCTATGGGTTATAATCTTTTATTATATAAACCCTCCTAAAATTGAATAAAAAAAGACCGCACTTTTGCTTTAAAAATAAAGTGCGGTCTATTTTGGTAAAATTTCTTGTAATTATGCAGCAACCATTACCATTGCAGGACGAATAACACGACCATTCAATAAATAGCCTTTTTGTAGCACAACCGTAATTTGATTTGTTTCAAATCCTTCCATCGGTTGCATAGAAATTGCTTGATGTAATTCAGGATTAAAGGTTTCACCAACAACACCGACAGGTTCAACACCGAAACGAGCAACGGTCGAAAGCAGTTCTTTCAAAGTTAGTTCAACGCCATCAAACAATGCTTTCACACTTTCATCTTCTAAATTTGCAGGCGTCGCTAAAGCACGTTCTAAATTATCGATCGTATTTAAAATATCTTTAGAAAATTTTTCTAATGCAAACTTATGTGCTTTTTCAACATCTTGTTCTGTACGGCGGCGGATATTATCAATTTCAGCACGTGTACGTAACAATAAATCTTGTTCTTTCTTTACTGTTTGCTCTAACTGAGCCTCTAATTCTTGAACACGAGCAATAGCTTCTTCTAAAGGATCTTCTTCTATTACTTCTTCGATTGGTTGCTCTAACTCAACTTCTTCTTGAATAACTTCTTCATTTTCAATTTGTTGTTCTTTTGCTGACATTGCATTCTCCGTTAATAACAAAATTTTGATTGATTCTAGCAAAAAATATAAAAGTTAGCACATCTATAGATACTTGCTGACAAATAAAAGGTTTTGTGTGTAATATAGTGGTTGATTTTTTGAATTCAAGTGCGGTCAGTTTTTTCGCCAAATGGAACATGCAATGAAATACCAAAATGCGGTTGATATTAAAGCGCTACAATCCTCATTTCAAATCATTGGGTTATTAGGCAAACCTCGCCATGATTTGACCTTACAAATGCATAAAAATCTTTTTCAATGGCTCATTGAAAAAGGCTATCAAGTATTGGTTGAACGCCCAATAGGTGAACAGCTTGGTTTAAACGAAGATTATTTGGCTTCTATTGAGGATATTGGACAAAAAGCACAATTAGGTATTGTGATTGGCGGTGACGGCAATATGTTAGGTCGTGCACGTATCCTTGCAAAATATGACATCGCATTAATTGGTATTAATAGAGGTAACTTAGGCTTTTTAACTGATATTGATCCTAAAAATGCTTACGCGCAGTTGCAGGCTTGTTTAGAACAAGGTGAATTTTTTGTTGAAGAACGCTTCATCTTAGAAGCTAGCGTAGAACGTGACGGACAAATTATTGCCAGTGGCAATGCAGTCAATGAAGCCGTTATTCACCCTGCCAAAATTGCTCATATGATAGATTTCCATGTTTATATTAATGATAAATTCGCTTTTTCACAACGTTCTGATGGCTTAATCATTTCTACACCAACAGGTTCAACCGCTTATTCACTCTCCGCTGGCGGTCCTATTTTAACGCCTCAGTTAAATGCAATTGCCTTAGTGCCAATGTTTCCGCATACGCTTTCCTCACGTCCTTTAGTCATTGACGGCGACAGCAAAATTTCTATCCGTTTTGCAGAATACAATACTGCACAATTAGAGGTAGGTTGTGATAGCCAGATTGCGCTAGAATTTTCGCCTGATGATATTGTACATATCCAGAAAAGCCAGTATAAATTACGATTGTTACATCTAAAAAATTATAATTATTACAAAGTACTGAGCTCAAAATTGGGTTGGCTTAGAAATCTAGTCTAAAAAACACAAAAAATGAACAAAAATCGCTTTACTGTATATAAAAACAGTTATAAACTGATAAATATACAGTAACGAGGGTTTATTATGCTTATTCAACTGACAATTAATAATTTCGCTATCGTTCGCCACCTCAATATTGAACTCACTGAAGGTATGTCTGTCATCACTGGAGAAACTGGTGCTGGAAAGTCAATTGCGATTGATGCACTAGGCGTTTGTCTTGGTCAGCGCACTGAAATCAATATGTTACGAGAAGGGCAAGAACGTGCTGATATTTGCGCCACATTTTCACTCGAAAAAAACACTCCTGCTTTCCAATGGCTGCAAATGCAAGAACTACAAGATATAGAAAATCCTAATGAATGTATCTTACGCCGTATTATTAATCATGACGGGCGTTCAAAAGCCTTTATCAATAGTATTCCTGTTTCAGCAGCTCAACTCAAAGAACTGGGACAATATTTAGTGCATATCAATGGACAACATGCCTCACAATTATTGCTCAAGACAGACTATCAATTACGATTGCTCGATAATTTTTGTGCCCACACAAACTTATTGACACAAATGCGAGCTGATCACCAAACATGGCAAGCTCTGCAATACCAAGTTGAAACTTTTCAACAAAAAGTCACTGAAAATGAAGCAAGAAAACAACTTTTACAATATCAAGTAGAAGAATTAGATGAATTTAATTTACGCCCAGATGAATACCTCGCATTAGAAGAAGAGCAAAAGCGCTTATCAAGTAGTGAACAATTAACCACGCTTTCACAGTCAACTTTACAGTTATTAAGTGAAAATGAAACGGTAAGTATTGACTCACTACTCTATAAAGCCACCCAATATTTAGACGAGCTTTGTGAATTAGATTCTCGTTACAATAATGTATCAAGTTTATTACAAGAAGCATTAATTCAAGTGCAAGAAGCAACAAGTGAAATACAGCAACTTGCTAGTGATATAGAACAAGACCCAACATCACTCTATGAAATAGAACAACGCTTAGGGCAAGCATTACAACTGGCACGTAAACATCATGTGAAACCTGAAAACTTAGTAGAATTACATCGCTGTTTAAAACAAGAATTGGCGCAATTGATTGACTTTTCCGATAGTGAAGAAATGTTAATTGCCCAAGAAAAAGCAGCATATGCACAAATGCAAGCAACGGCACTAGCATTACATCAAAGTCGCCAAATTGGCGCCACAAAATTAGCCCAACAAGTCACACAATCAATTAAAAAACTCGCTATGGAAAATGGTGAGTTTTTCATCGAATTAAATGCAGATTACAATAAGATCAACCAGCATGGTGCAGATAATTTGGTCTTTATGTTACGTAGTAATTTAGGTCAGATGACACAACCATTAACTAAAATTGCTTCTGGTGGTGAACTTTCACGTATTTCTTTAGCAATTCAAGTATTAACTTCTGATAGATCAGCGATTCCTACCTTAATTTTTGATGAAGTTGACGTTGGAATTAGCGGAGCAACTGCGAGTGTTGTTGGTAAATTACTACGTAAATTAGGACAACGTTGTCAAGTGATTTGTGTGACACATTTACCACAAGTTGCTTGCCATGGCCATCGACATTTCACTGTCGAAAAACAAACAGTAGAAGGCAAAACTGAAACAAAAATGACCGCACTTTCGCCACAACAGAGAGTAAAAGCCTTAGCTAAACTATTAGGTGGTAGCAAAGTAACAGATAGCGCATTAGCAAATGCACAAGAAATGCTCGATTTGGTTTCTTAACTCTGAAATGATTAGCGCACAAATAGGCAATGTATTTGCCCATTTGTGTAAATAAGAAATGAAAAATTACATTGAATTAAAAGCGATAACCCAATCCCAAAAAGAATACTGTAGGATCTAATTTTACATCGACTTTATGTTCATCATTACCTAATTTAAATGTAGCTTTTGATTTAATTTTTGCATACCAAACAGCTGTATTTAAAAATAAATTATCGGCTAATTTAATATCAACGCCAGCATTGAATGCCATGCCCCAAGAATCTTTTAATTTGAGGTCAGTCACACCATTTAATACTGCTTTTTCACTAAAAAACGTGGTGTAATTAACGCCCACGCCAACATAAGGACGCGCACTTGAGTCCTTATTTAGGAAATAATACTGCGCATAAAGGCTCGGTGGTAAATGTTTTGTTTTACCAACAAGTGTATTACCTAATGTAATCTCATGACTAAATGGCGTTGCGGCTAAAAGCTCAATACCAATATTATCAGTTGCCATATAAGTCGCGGTTAAACCCAATTGTGCATTGGAATTCACCTCAAATTTGAACGTATCACTGTTAGTTGATGCTTTTGGAACGACAACAATTGGACCACCACGAACAATAATGTTACCCGCTTCATGCGCCACAGCAGAAGTTGCCACTAATGATGCAACTATACTTAATGCCAATATTGCTTTTTTCATAAAAAATACCTCATCTGTCTATTACTTAAAGGAGAATATCCCCATAAAAAACGATGTCTTTTTAGATGCTGGGCAGAATACCACTTTCAAGGTACTATTTTTCTGATCTTTATCAAGCTTTTAAAATTTCGTTAAAAAAATTAATATAGACTTAACGCATTTTTACATTTAATTCTCAAACAAAGTAAAAATGATATAGATCAAAGTAATGGTTTTTATGAATTTCACGCCAAAAAGCAGTATAATATTTCCATCTTTTTTGAGTCCAAATCTGAGTCTTAATCAATGCCTATAAATTTTACGAAAATTTTGCAAGATAGTTGGAATTTTATTCAAAACCAGCGTCAACTTGTCTTAACATTTGTACTTGCTTTTTTTATAAGCGATTTATTCATCAATGTATTGTTAGGTCTAATGACCCCAATAGAAGCTGTTACAAATAATAATGAAGAATTAACGCAAATATTTGGAATGGATTCTGCAACCCCAAATATTGCAATACTTTTATTAGTCCACCAATTAATTTACTTATTTATCGCCACGTGGTGCTTACTTTCCATTCATCAAGTGAGCCAAAATCACTCATTTTCACTTAGTACCAGTATTACTATTGTATTGAAGCGATTCATTGGAGTGCTTCTAATCAATATTATTTTATTAGCGCCAATAATTATTGGGGTTTCTGAAATTTTCCTCGCTTTAGTCGTGAATAAAACACAGCCATCGATTTTTTCTTCGCTGTCAATGGGATTAGGTCTTTATTTATTTATCCGTTTTTGTCTCACTTCTGTACATTATATAACTAATCACATCACGATTAGCCAAGCTTTTCAGACTACATGGCAAGCAGGAGTCAAACGTGTTACGCCTTTATTTTTATACTGTTTAATTATTCATTTTCTATTGCCATTATTGATGCGACATATTTCTATCTTCAATATCAATTTAATTTTTGAAACGATTATTGATGGTATAAGAGCATTTTTAACCCTATTCTCATTAGTCTTTACTTACCGTTTTTACACTATTTTTATGCAAAAGGCGTAATTTACTATGAAACAATTACTCGAATTTATCCCACTTATTTTATTTTTCGCTGTTTACAAATTAGTCGGTATTCGCGAAGCCGCTTTAACTTTAATGATTGCCACTGTCATCCAGTTACTTATCCTAAAAATTAAGTACGGCAGAATTGAAAAACAGCAACTGATCATGGGAATTGCAGTCGTTTTCTTTGGCGCATTAACTGCTTACTTTAACCAACTCGAATACTTAAAATGGAAAGTCACTATCGTTTATGCCATCTTTGCGTTAGCCCTGCTCGTTAGTCAATATGGTTTTAACAAAAACTTGATTAAACTAATGTTAAGTAAAGATCAAAGCCTTGAGTTGCCTGAACAGGTTTGGCATAAACTCAATCTTGGCTGGGCTGTTTTTTTTATTCTATGTATGCTAATTAACATTTATATTAGCCAATACCTCTCCGATGATATTTGGGTTGATTTTAAAACCTTTGGCATTATTGGTATGACGTTAATTGCCACGCTAATTACGGGTATTTATATTTATCGCTATCTTCCACAAATCAATAGCAATAATAAGGAATGATTATGACAACGATGATTGATACATCAAAAAGCTGTGATGTAAGAGGCACTCTTTTATTGCGTACGCTTGCAATGCCTTCTGATACGAATGCTAATGGCGATATTTTTGGTGGCTGGATCATGTCACAAATGGATATGGGTGGTGCAATTTTAGCCAAAGAAATTGCACATGGGCGAGTTGTCACTATTGCCGTAGACAGTATGACATTTATACGACCTATCTCAGTTGGTGATGTTGTTTGTTGTTATGGTAAATGTCTCCATATTGGACGTTCATCAATAAAAATAAAAATGGAAGTTTGGGTCAAAAAAGTTTCAAGCGAGCCAATAGGTGAGCGTTATTGTGTCACAGAAGCTGTTTTTACTTTTGTTGCAGTCGATAAAGACGGGCGACCTCGCTCAGTACCAAGAGAAAATAACCCTGAATTAGAAAAAGCATTATCCCAAGTTAACTCATGAGGAAAAAACTATGATGTACTACGTTATTTTTGCACAAGATAAACCCAATACATTAGCACAACGTTTAGCTGTACGTGATAAGCACCTTGCACGTTTAACACAACTTCAAGCAGAAGATCGATTATTGGTCGCAGGTCCAAATCCTGCTATTGATGATGAAAACCCTGGTGAAGCTGGTTTTACTGGCTCAACTGTAATTGCGAAATTTGCAAATCTAGAAGATGCCAAACGATGGGCAAGCCAAGATCCTTATATTGAAGCTGGCGTTTATGCTGACGTAATGGTTAAACCGTTCAAACGTGTCTTCTAACCTCTTTCTTTTCATCACATGTTTGGGTGAAATTGAACTTTCGCCCATTTTTGCGTAAATAGGGCAAAAAGCATCAAATGCACTTTTAGTTAAAACTGCGGTCTAAACTGTATAATAATTAAACTTTAACAATTTTAGAGAACTTCATGAAATTCCCTGCTTTGACATTTGGTTGCTTATTTACGTTGCTTTCAATTTCGATATTGGCTAAAAATCAGCCTTCCCAAAATTCAGAACAAGTAATAGAAAATACGATATTGGAGCAACATTCCAAAGTAGTTTCACAACAACAAAAAGCACGCCAAATCTATCAAAAAATCCAACAATTGCTCAGTCGCTCACAAAGTGAAGCAACATTAACACTTGTTAATGCGCTATTAGTTCAAATTGAGGACTATCCACTTTATCCTTATGCACAATATCAATATTTAAAAGCCACACAAGATAAATTAACCTTAGAACAAATCAACGCTTACCAACAACGCTATTCGGCACTTCCTTTTGCCATCGAATTAAAAAAACAATGGCTACAACAAGCTCAAGCCAAGTCGGATTGGCAGAACATTATTGAGAATGTATCAAATCTACCTCAAGATGTTGTTTCCCGTTGTATCATTCTGCAAGCAGAATACGAAACTTTGCCAAAATCGACCGCACTTTCAACAGAAAAATGGCAAAAAAAAGTGGCTCAATTATGGCTAACCGGCGCTAGCTTACCTAAACAATGTGATCCTGTACTAGCAATATGGATTGAAAAAGGTTATCTCAGTAATGAATCCCTTAAAGAGCGCGCAGTTTTCGCTTTTGAACAAAAAAATCAAGGGTTGTTGACCTATTTACAGCAACAAGCCAAAGAAACAGAATTAAAACAATGGTTAATTGCACTTACACAGCTAGCACAAGCACCACAACAGTTACAAAATCCGAATACTGTATTTTACCCACCCAACATTTCCGCACAGGATACGTTTGCTAAACGTATTGTATTAAGCCATTTCCCAAGCTTTGTCAAAACACTTAAAGAAGGTGCAATACAAAACAATCAAGATCCATTTGCCCCTTATGAAGCTTGGGCAAGCGCACTGGCTCTTAGTCAGTCACAAAAAAATCAGTGGAAAAAGAACTTAATTAGTCATTTATTTGACAGTGAGAATTCCTCAATCCAAGATTGGCGCGATCAAACCATTATCACATTAAAAGATGATGCATTAACTGAACGTCGAATTCGTACTGCTATTCGTGAAAAAACAGATCTCCATCCATGGTTAGCCTTGTTATCTGAAAGTGCGAAAAATAAGGAAGAATGGCGTTATTGGAAAGCAAAAATCTTAACTCAAGATAAGAATACGCAAGCTCAAGCTGAAAAAATATTCACATCTCTTGCCAAACAGCGAGGTTTTTATCCTATGTTAGCTAGTGCTGAACTTGGACTGGAATATCAGCCTGAAATGCGTACATTTATGCCAAATGCCAAGCAAAAGATACAAGATGCTTTTCCCGAGGAATTGGCTCGTATTACTGAATTACGTTGGCTTAATGATTTAGCAAATATGAATTTAGAGTGGAAAACATTACTCGATAATGCTGCTTTTGAGCAAAAACTCGCTCTCGCCCATTATGCCAACATGCAAGAATGGTTTGACCTTGCCGTTGAAGCCACAATTCAAGCAAAAGCTTGGGGACATATCGCGCTTCGATTGCCAAATGCCTATCTTGATTGGTTTGATTTACACTTAAAAAATAAAAATATCGACCGCACTTTTGCTATGGCAATCGTGCGACAAGAAAGTGCATGGAAACATAATGTTTCCTCTCATGCTAATGCACGTGGATTAATGCAATTGTTACCAACAACAGCCAAACAAACAGCACAAAAAGCAGGGCTGCCTTATACTCATGAAAGTCAATTATTCGATCCTTTTGATAACATCATGCTTGGCACCGCACATTTACAAGAATTGTATGAAAAATATGGAAACAATCGAATTCTCATTGCGGCGGCCTATAATGCAGGTGCAAGCCGAGTAGAACGCTGGCTAGCCAAAGCGGATGGTAAACTCACTATGGCAGAATTTATTGCGAGTATTCCTTTTTATGAAACACGTGGTTATGTACAAAATGTATTAACTTACGACTTCTATTATCAAATTTTACAACAACGTTCACAGCAAAAATTTAGCACAGAAGAATATAATCGATTATACTAGTGTAACAGTCTAAACAGGAGGATAAATTATGTATCTCAGTCGCAACCTTGAACAATGGCATGCTTTTGTTGAAATGTTACGCACCGCATTCGAACAGGGTAAAGAGCAAGAAATTCTAACCTTATTACTCACCCCTGATGAGCGAGATTCCGTAGGCTTACGCTTACAGATTATTGCACAATTATTAGATAAAAACATACCACAACGTGAAATCCAACAAAATCTCAATACCAGTGCAGCTACTATCACTCGTGGTTCAAATATGATTAAAACAATGCCACCAGAATTTATGGCTTGGGTTAAAACACAGTTAGATGAGCAAGCAGAAAAAGATTAAACGCACATTTCCTTTCTTAAGTTGTTGGCAGCAAATTAAACCTTTTATCTACCGCATTTTTGCGTTTTTTCTGTTTGGATTAGTAACATGTACGTTACTATTTCGAGTCGTTCCTGTTCCCTTTTCAGCTTATATGGTGCAAAAGAAACTAGGACATCTACTACAAGGTAACTTTGATTATCAACTGAACTATCAATGGATTAGTTTAGATAATATTGCATGGCAAATGCAGCTTGCTGTCATTGCGAGTGAGGATCAGCTTTTTCCTGCCCATAATGGTTTTGATTGGCATGCTATTCAAACTGCACTACAACATAATAAATCGGGTAAAACTGTTCGCGGAGGTTCAACAATTAGCCAACAAACTGCTAAAAATTTATATTTATGGCACGGACAAAGCTGGCTGCGCAAAGGTATCGAAGTGCCCACTACATTTGTATTAGAAACGCTTTGGTCAAAAAAGCGAATACTTGAAGTTTATTTAAATATCGCGGAATTTGGACAAGGTATTTTTGGCGTAGAAGCCGCAAGCCAGCATTACTTTGCTAAACCAGCTAAATATCTTACTCAAACAGAAGCGGCTTTACTCGCTGCCGTTCTCCCAAATCCAATCATCTTTAAAGTAGATAAGCCCAGTGCTTATGTTAAACGCAAACAAATGCGAATTTTGCGACAAATGAATTTATTAGGAAAACGCTATTTAGATAAGTTAGATTAAAGTGCGGTCTGTTTTGATAAAGTTTAGAAGGCAAAAGGCTCAACATCGGTTGAGCCTTTTGTTTACTCTTCACGAGCATGATTAATAGTATATTTTGGGATCTCTACCACGAGATCTTCTTTGCCTACCAAACATTGGCAGCTCAAACGGCTATCAACTTCAAGACCCCAAGCCTTATCTAACATATCATCTTCATCTTCACTACTTTCATTTAGGCTATCAAAACCTTCCCGAATAATGACATGACAAGTTGTACAAGCACAAGATTTATCGCAGGCATGCTCAATATCAATTCCAGCATCCAGCGCAACATCTAATAAGTTCTCCCCTTCTGTAACATCTAAAGCCAGACCTTCTGGACACAGATCATCATGGGGTAAAAAAACGACTTTTGGCATTTTCTATCCTATTTCTTCATACTATTTCTGACTAACGACATCATCAACTGCTTTACCAGCTAATGCTGAACGAATTGATTTATCCATTCTACGTGAAGCAAACTCTTGGGTAGCCAAATCAAGTGCTTTAATCCCTTGCTTAATTGCTTGCGTATCCCCTTCTTTTTGCAATCTTTCTAAAGAAACTATCGCATTTTTAACCGTGCTTAATTCTTCATCATTCAATAAATCTTGGTCATAACTTAATGCGGAACGTACACTTTCTAATACACGTTCAGCTTCAACACGTTGCTCTGCTAATAAACGCACTTGAATATCTTCTTTTGCATTCAGCATAGAAGCTTTCAGCATATTAGCAATCTCATCATCTGTCAGTCCATAAGAAGGTTTGACTTGAATTGACGATTGCACACCAGTAGATTTTTCCATCGCGGTCACACTCAATAAACCGTCCGCATCGACTTGATATGTTACACGAACGTGCGCAGCACCAGCTGCCATTGCAGGAATACCGCGTAAAGTAAAACGTGCAAGCGAGCGACAGTCACCAACCATTTCACGTTCACCCTGTACAACATGTACTGACATAGCTGTTTGACCATCTTTAAAAGTGGTAAACTCTTGTGCTCGTGCTACTGGAATTGTGGTATTACGTGGAATAATTTTTTCCACTAATCCCCCCATAGTCTCAATTCCTAATGAAAGCGGAATGACATCTAACAATAACATATCCGTATCGGGTTTATTACCCACTAAAATATCAGCTTGAATCCCCGCACCTAAAGCCACAACTTTATCGGGATCAATTGAAGTTAATGGCTGTTTTTGGAAAAAGTTTGCCACTTGCTCACGCACAAAAGGCACACGTGTTGATCCACCAACCATAACGACTTCACACACATCATCAATACTGACATTTGCATCTTTTAATGCGCGACGACAGGCTAATAAAGAGCGTTTAACTAATGTTTCAATTAACTGATTAAACTGCTCACGGCTAATATTCCCTTTCCAATCTTGATAGACAATTTCCGCATTAGTATTAGTCGTCAAAGTAATTTTGATCTGAGTCGCTAACTCCACTAACAGGCGTTGTTGCTGTGCTGTTTGTGGTTGAGTTCCCGATTGTTGTACGATCCAATCCATTAATTGATGATCAAAATCATCACCACCAAGCGACGTATCACCACCAGTTGCAAGCACCTCAAATACGCCTTTAGATAAGCGCAAAATTGAAATATCAAAAGTGCCACCACCTAGATCATAAACAGCAATCACACCTTCTTGCCCACTATCCAATCCATAAGCAATCGCCGCAGCTGTAGGTTCATTTAATAAACGTAATACATTAATACCAGCAAGTTTTGCTGCATCTTTAGTGCTTTGGCGCTGTGCATCATCAAAATAAGCAGGCACGGTAATCACCGCACCAGAAAGCTTGCCAGCTAAGCGTTGCTCAGCAAGTGCGGTCAGTTTTTTTAAAATTTCAGCAGACACTTCGACCGGACTGACTAATCCTTTCACTGTTTTAATCAAGGGTAAGCCGTTCTCACTTGCTTCAAATTGATAAGGTAAATTCGGATAACGCTGCTTTACATCAGCCAAACTACGGCCAATTAAACGTTTAACCGAAATAATTGTATTATTTGGCGCCTTACTTGCGAGTTCACTCGCCTCATAGCCAACAAGCACGTTATCTCGTTGAAAATGCACGACTGATGGCACTAATGCACGATCTTTTTCATCTAATAAAATATCAGCTGTACCGCTACGTACTGTCGCAATCAAAGAATTTGTTGTCCCCAGATCAATACCCACTGCTAATTTATGCTGATGCGGTGCTGCACTTTGACCCGGTTCTGCAATTTGGAGTAATGCCATTATTTATCTCTTGTTCAAATGATATTATTTTTATTATAGCTTGTTTTGCTCTTTTTATTTAATTATCTATGCCACTAAGCAGGTTACATCTGAATGAATCAATTTTCTTTATTCTTAAGCGCTTAAGTGCAGTTAGAAAAAATGGCGCTAAACTTAAATTTCTAATAGTGACTCTTCTACTCGCTCAACTTCAACTAAAAGTTTTTTAATAAAACGCAATTTATCGTTAATTGCTTTTGCTTGCGACCATTGACATTCCGTAAGTGCGCTAGATAATTCAGCTAAAATAACTTTTCGTGTTTGTTCAATTTCTGCCGAAAAAGCCAAAAGTTTATCGCAACTGCGTTGATTCTCAATCTCTTCCAAACACTCACGCCACTGCATTTGTTGCATTAGAAACGCCATATCATGGTTACTCTTTTCTTCAAGATTTTGTTGTTCACCAGTATGAATAGCAATAATACTGTCTGCACGTAGAATTGGATCTTTTAAAATCTGCAATGCATCATTGACTTCTGCTGATTTTTGTATTGCAAGACGTTGTTCCTGCGCTGAATGCGTAGTGTAATTATCGGGATGCAACGATTTTTGCAAAGCAAGGTAGCGGCTTGATAATGTGGCTTGATCAATATGAAAATCAACGGGTAAATTAAAAATTTTAAATGGGTTCATCTTTAACTCAAGTTAAGAATAAAATAAAAAATGCGATCAATATTTAAACATGAAAACTTTCACCACAACCACATTGTTCTTTAACATTAGGATTATTAAATTTGAAACCTTCATTTAATCCTTCTTTGACGAAATCTAACTCTGTACCATCGAGATAGACTAAACTTTTAGTATCAACAATAATCTTTACACCATACTGCTCAAATACGTGATCATCTTCATGTAATTCATCGACAAATTCTAATACATAAGCCAAACCAGAACAGCCTGAGGTCTTAATTCCTAAACGCAAGCCTATTCCTTTACCACGATTTGTCAGAAATGTTCTGACACGATCCGCCGCAGTTTCAGTGAGAGAAATACTCATTAAATTATTTACTCCATATTCTTTTTTAATACTAAGGGGGCAAATATTTGCCCCACTTAATTTTCCATTATTTGGCTTCTTTTTTCGCTTTGTAATCAGCAATTGCTGCTTTAATTGCATCTTCTGCCAGAATTGAACAATGTACTTTTACTGGCGGTAATTCTAATTCTTCAGCGATCTGGCTGTTCTTAATCGCCTGTGCTTCATCTAAGGATTTACCTTTTACCCATTCTGTAATTAATGAGCTTGACGCAATAGCAGAACCACAACCATAAGTCTTAAATTTTGCATCTTCAATAATGCCTTCATCATTGACTTTAATTTGAAGCTGCATCACATCACCACAAGCAGGCGCACCTACCATACCTGTACCTACATTAGTATCTTTTTTATCTAAAGAACCCACATTACGCGGATTCTCATAATGATCAATCACTTTTTCACTGTATGCCATGTTTGTATTCCTTTAAGTTTTTTAAAGAATTTCAAGAACCTAAATTAGCATCCTACGGTATGTATTTCACCAAAATGAGTAAAAAAACAACCGCACTTTTCATTCTTTATATTCATAATTTTGTTTATAAACGCCTATGTGAAGTTTTATCTATCATTTTTAATTTGTGATATCTTTTCAACAGTCACAAGGCATGCTGTTAAAGACAGTACAAAGTGCACAGTAAAACAGCATAACGCCGCCAATATGGTGAAATATTCACAAATTTAGTGGTGAGTCCACTCAATCGTACTTAAATCAATCCCTTCTTTATACATATCCCAAAGTGGAGATAATTCACGCAATTTTTGTACTGCATTTTTGACTAAGTCAATAGTGTAATCAATTTCTTCTTCTGTTGTATAACGCCCTAATGTAAAACGAATGGAACTATGTGCTAATTCATCGTTCAAACCTAAAGCACGTAAAACATAAGAAGGCTCTAAACTTGCTGAAGTACAGGCAGACCCTGAGGAAACAGCAATATCACGTAATGCCATCATTAGTGATTCACCTTCTACATAGTTAAAACTAATATTTAAATTACTGTCTAAACGATGTGTCATTGAACCATTCACATAAGTTTCTTCGATATCTTTTAAACCATTATAGAGACGATCACGTAATGCTTTTAAACGCGGCATTTCAGTTGCCATTTCTTCTTTACAAATACGATAAGCTTCACCCATGCCGACAATTTGATGTACAGGCAATGTACCTGAACGCATACCACGTTCATGACCACCACCGTGAATAATAGCTTCTAGACGCACACGAGGTTTACGGCTCACATACAACGCGCCAATCCCTTTTGGTCCATATAACTTATGGCTTGACATTGACATCAAGTCCACTTTTAACTCAGCTAAATTAATGGGTAACTTGCCGACGCTTTGCGTCGCATCAACATGGAATAAAATTTTACGTGCACGACAAAGTTCACCTATTGCTGCGATATCTTGAATCACGCCGATTTCATTATTCACATGCATAATCGAAACTAAGATCGTATCATCACGCATAGTATTTTTTAATTCTGCTAGATCAATCAAACCATCAGATTTTGGATTTAAATAAGTCACTTCAAATCCTTCACGTTCAAGTTGGCGACAAGTATCTAATACGGCTTTATGTTCTGTCTTACAGGTAATAATGTGTTTGCCTTTAGTTTGGTAAAAATGAGCAGCACCCTTAATCGCTAAATTATCAGATTCCGTTGCGCCTGAAGTAAAAACAATTTCACGTGAATCTGCACCGATTAAATCAGCAATATGATTGCGCGCGATATCTACAGCTTCTTCTGCCTGCCAGCCAAATTTATGTGAACGTGATGCAGGGTTACCAAAGTTTCCCTCAACGGTTAAGTATTCCATCATTTTTTGGGCAACACGTTCATCCACTGGACAAGTCGCTGCATAATCAAGATAAATAGGTAATTTCATTTGTTTCTCACTCCTAAAAAATTCATTTTTTAACCGCACTTTTCATCAATCGGTTTAATTATCTAATATGATCAAATTATCAAAGTCACCGTGAAACTCAATTGGCGCGCATTTCTGACGATTTTGTTCAACCAATTCAGCTAACGTAATTTCATTTAAAAAGTCTTCAATACGTTGGCTTAATTCTTTCCATAAAGAATGGGTCAAACATTCTGCACCTTCTTGGCAATCACCACGTCCTAAACAACGTGTTACATCAATATTCTCATTTACTGCATTAATTACCATACCTACTGAAATTTGATCAGTCGATAATCCCAATTGATATCCCCCACCCGGTCCACGGACACTTTTTACTAATCCACGTCGACGCAATTTCGCAAATAACTGTTCTAAATAAGAAAGCGAAATATGCTGTCTTTCAGAAATATCAGATAAACTCACAGGGCCTCTGTTTGAATGTAATGCAATATCAAGAATCGCAGTTACTGCATAGCGTCCTTTAGAGGTTAATTTCATCTTTTTTTCCTTTAATTAATCAACAATTTTGGAATATTTACATATCATACTAAATTAGTCAACTATTCAAAAACACTATTTGAGTCGTTTTTTGACCGCAGTTAACATACCTTGCAAAATATTCAGTTCATTTTTTTCTAAACCTGCTCGCTGATATAACCGCCTTAATTTAGGCATAACTCCTTGATTTTGAATAAAACCTAGTTCTGTATAAAGCTGTTCTGTATGAGTAAAAAAATGTTCAATTTCCGCACTATTTGGATAGATATTTTCTATTGTTGAAAATGGCGCTGGCTTTTCTTGCTCAGCTAAATATGCCATACGGAATTCATAACATATAAGCTGTACTGCCATCGCTAAATTCAACGAGGAATATTCTGGATTGGCAGGAATGGTAAGATGATAACGACATTTTAATAACTCCTCGTTAGTTAAACCTATCCGCTCACGCCCAAAAACAATAGCTATCTGTCCATTTGCACTATGTGCAATTGCTTTTGCCGCGCATTCTCGAGGTTCAATCAGGGTATTTTGTAAATGGCGTAATCTCGCACTGGTTCCGATCACTAAAGAACAATCCGCAATAGCCTCATCAAAATCAACAACAGTAATTGCATTTTTAACCACATCTTCTGCCCCAGCAGCAAGTGCGATAGCTTGTTCATCAACTGGTTGTTTTGGTGACACAAGATACAAACGCTGTAATCCCATCGTTTTCATCGCTCTCGCAGTAGAACCAATATTGCCACTGTGTGAGGTTTCCACTAAAACAATTCGAATATTTTCCAACATACACTACACATCCATTTAAAAGAGGGGGCTATTCTAACATAATACCCATGATTTTTAGTCAAGAATTTGGTGCTTTTTTGTTAGAACACGCATAAAAAAGCGGATATGATAATATCCACTGTTTTTCTATTTTATCTTAAATTATCACTCATGATTTATCGCCTTTTTTACCTTTTGAGGAGTAAAAATCAACATGATAAAAATAGTATTTTATCAATATTATTTAATGAATAATTTCTCAATCCTAATCGAAAAAACCATCCTGGTTTAAATTTTTCTCGCTATCTTGACTAAAATTACCTATAATGCCAGTCCTTTTTATGTTCTTTAAAATCTGGTGGAAACAATGAATCCAATGTTAAATATCGCTATTCGTGCGGCACGAAAAGCGGGCAATGTAATTGCTAAAGGTTATGAGCGCCGCGATGATATTCAAATGACGTTGAAAAATACAAATGATTATGTCACAAATGTCGATAAGGCATCTGAGCAAGCTATCATTGAAGTAATTAAAAAATCTTATCCTGAACATACTATTATTACTGAAGAAAGCGGTGCATTAGAAGGAAAAGATAGCGATGTACAATGGGTAATTGATCCACTAGATGGCACAACAAACTTTGTAAAAGGTTTACCTCATTTCTCTGTTTCTATCGCTATTCGAGTGAAAGGTCGTACTGAAGTCGGCGTAGTTTATGATCCAATTCGTAATGAATTATTCACTGCAGTTCGTGGTGAAGGCGCTAAAGTCAATGATACGCGTTTACGCGTTGATAATAAACGTGAGCTAACAGGTACTGTCATTGCAACAGGTTTCCCATTTAAACAAACTCGTTTAATGCCAATTCAATTTGCTGTGATGAATAGCTTAATCACACAAGCAGCAGATTTTCGTCGTACTGGTTCCGCTGCATTAGATTTATGCTACGTTGCAGCAGGTCGTGTTGATGCTTACTTTGAAATGGACATTAAAGCTTGGGATGTTGCTGCTGGCGATTTAATCGTACGTGAGGCAGGTGGTTTAGTCTGTGACCTCCATGCTGGTCATCATTACTTAACCGCGGGGCATATTGTTGCAGCACCGCCACGTGTAATGAAAGAAATGCTTAATAAAATTCAGCCTTGTTTAGGTGATGTATTCAAAAAATAACTAAAATAGACCGCACTTAGCACAATAGGATTGAGATAAAAATACCCCAACAACTTGGGGTATTTTACTTCATAAATCTCTCAATAAGGTACGACGCTGTGGTCGCTCTTCTAATTTCTGTTCAAGAAGCAATAACTCAGGTGCAGAATAAATAATTTCTGCGGGTTGACGAATATCATTATAAGTTAGTAAAGTCAAAGCAACCGTCCCTTTAGCAAACTGATGAGTATCCAAAAGAGCTGTTTCATTTTTCTTACGTCGTTTGATCTTGCCTTGTAGCACATCTTCTTCAATTAAATCACGTTGCTCGACATGCATAGGCTTACCATACTTTTCTTGTAATACATGTAATAACAATTCTGCAGGATATTTTGGATACTCTGGCATGCGCAACTCAATTGCTTTTAGCTGCCCACCGATGAAACGTAATCTAGCTAATGCATAGCCATCATCAAAACGAAATTTATCACAAATCCAGTACCCACGTACAACACGTCGCCAATCATCAGTATCAGGTAAACGCCATTCCGTTTCACATAATTTGGTCTCTCTTGCTTGTTCAATTGTCATGCCAAACTTAAGTTCTTTATAACCGTCAATAGGAGAACTTGGTACAACGAAAGGCATTAGAAATGCCGATAATACAGCGAACACTTTCATAATAGGTCCTTAAAATGATTGATAATTGTGCAATAGAATAGCATTCATTTCCACATAATTAAAATGGTTAATATGCTGTTTTACACTAAATTAAATGATATTGTTAATAAAAATGCCACCGCTCAAATAGTTTAAAAAAGATGTAGTTAAATTTATTTTAAACGGCCTAAATACTGTTCTAATTCTTCGACATCTAATAACCAAAGTTGTGCTAATTGCTGGGTCCAGCCCTCAATCTTACATTCCCATTTTTCATGATCAGGATCCTGTGCTTGAGCTGCAATTTGTTGTAAGCGCTTCAATCCCACCGAAGCTGCGGCACCCTTTATTTTATGCGCAATAGAAAGTACCTCTGATTTCTTTGCTGCATCTTGTTGATAAGCCGAAAAAGCGAGTAATAACTCATTAATATAACTAGACATCGTTTCTTTAAATAGCACTAAATTTTTTTGTGCAAAACTAACACCGAGCATCTCAATCAATTCATTTAACATTTTCACATCAAAATGTGATGCAATAGAATCATCTTTATTTTTCACTAGCACATCTATCTTGATCGTACTTTCATTACCAAAATAGTCTATTAAACAGGCTGTTAGCTCTTCTAGCGAAAGCGGCTTACGTAATACATCATCCATCCCGTTTTGTTGATAGTCTTTTTTGTTATGCATGACATTTGCTGTCAATGCAATTAATGGCGGTAGGAAGTCATAATCACCATTTTCATACCCCAGACGAAGATGTTGTGCCACATCAAAACCAGACATATCAGGCAGTTGGATATCTAAAAGCAATAAATCATAATAATTTTGCTCAAATTTTTCTATCGCTTGTTGCCCTGTCATTGCTACATCTACAGCATAACCTAATTTCTCTAACATAGATCTAGCGACAACAACATTCACTTCAATATCTTCAACTAATAAAATTTTTAACGTTGTTGGGATCTGATTTTTTGCAGCTATCGGTTTATCAACCTCATTAATAGGCAAAATCAAAGTAAAACAGGACCCTTTACCAATTTCGCTGGTGGCATATAAATCTCCTCCCATTAATTGTGCAATCGTTTTTGAAAGCGCCAAACCAATCCCACTACCTAGTGGCTTATGCTCATTAGATTGTACTTGATAATACATTTCAAATACGCGTAGCAATTCATTCGCTGGAATACCAATCCCTGTATCTGTCACACTAAACGCAATTTGATAAGCTGAAACACGGCGAACATTTAAACTCACATTACCTGTAGGAGTAAATTTCACCGCATTACTAATCAAATTCCACAGAATTTGGCTTAAACGAGCATAGTCTCCCATCAGCCAACTAGGCAGATCATTATCCGTAATTAATTGAAAATCGAGCTTTTTTTGTTGTGCCATCAAACTGGCAAAATTACTGATATCATTTAAAAAACTATTCAATTCAACTTCTTTTAAATTTAGCTCAATCCTACGTGCATCAATTTTTTCAAGATCAATAATGTCGCTAAAAATATGCCCTAAAGAAATAGCACTAACATTAATCGTTTTTAGATAATTACGTTGTTGCTCAGTTAACTCCTCATCTAACAAAATACGACTTAAACCGATAATGCCATTTAGGGGGGTACGTAATTCATGACTAATGGTCGCCATTAAACGGGTTTTATCACGGCTTGTTTTTTCAATATTATCTAGTGCAATAGACAATTTTTTCTCAGCAATGACTCTTTCTGAAACTTCATTGCGTAAATTGTTAACTAACTGCGATAATCCTTGCCGCGAATGTTCCAATTTTTCCACTAAAACGGTAAAAAAATAAATCACAAATGGCGCAGAAATTAAGCCAAAAGTGATAGAACGAATTAAATCGCTCCAATACACTTCACCAATAATGAAAAAACTGAGTAGCGCTTGAGTACATAAAGCCAAGATAGCCAACACAATAAGCCCAAGAATAGAAAATTTTACGCGACCTAAACGAATCACCCAATCGACATATTTTTGAGTAAAATATCTTATATTTTTCATTTTATTGGTTTACTTTAGCTTGATGAAATTAACGGCGCCTATTGTATCATCAAGTCAATAATTGCAGAAGTGAGCTATTTCTCAAATTCAACATTTTGTGCCATATAAAACAACACCCTATTAGGCAAACTAATAGGGTGCATACAAACGAAAATATCAAAAATGTCGTTAAACTAAATTGATCAGCCAACAATTATGAATATGCTTATTGCGTTCAAAATCCAATGGTAACGTTTTTGTTGAAATTTCAACCGCACTTAAACCCAGTTCAGCAAGACCAGTAAAGTCCATTTTAAATCCTCGCTTATTATTAGAAAAAACGATAGTACCATTTGCACGTAAAATACGTTTTAAATGGGTCATCAATTTAATATGATCACGTTGTACATCCCAACTCTCTTCCATACGCTTTGAGTTAGAAAACGTTGGTGGATCAACAAAAATAAGATCAAATTGACGTTCACATCCTGCAAGCCACTGTAAACAATCTGCTTGAATTAATTTATGCTGCTTACCTTCTAAATCATTTAACAATAGATTTTGTTCTGCCCAATTTAAATAGGTATTTGACATATCAACTGTCGTCGTCGATTTTGCACCACCTAATGCAGCATGAACAGTAGCTGAACCAGTATAAGCAAATAGATTCAAGAAATCCTTCCCTTTTGCCATTTCACCCAGCATTTTGCGAGTCAAACGATGATCAAGGAATAATCCCGTATCCAAATAATCGGTTAAATTCACCCACAACTTCGCCCCATATTCATTCACATAGAAATACTCACCTTTGTTTGCTAATTTTTCATATTGATTAGTACCTTTCTGTTTTTGACGTACTTTTAAAATCAACTTATTAGTCTCAACACCTGTTACTTGCAAAGTTGCAGTGACAGCATCTAACAAGCGTTGACGAGCTTTATTTTCATCAATATTTTTTGGTGCAGCATATTCTTGTACAACAATATGATCATCGTAGCGATCCACTGCTAAATTATATTCTGGCAAATCTGCATCATATAAACGATAAGCATTAAGTCCTTGCTGTTTTGCCCACTTCTCTATTTTTTTACAATTTTTCTGTAATCGGTTAGCAAAATCTTGTGCGACTTGCACAGCTAGAGTGCGGTCAGTTTCTAAAGCATTTTCAATCATCCCTTCGTGCTCTACTATGCGTGAACGAGGGCTAATATGATAATTTTTTTGCACACAATCCAAAGGACCGTTCTTAGCTTTAAATTGACGGTGTGAACGTAAACGTAAACAATCTAATAGCGCAGGCTCAGCACTAAATACGGAAACATTCCAATCTGCAAACTGCGCTTTCAAACGCTGACCAAATACCGAATACAACGCAATCAATGCTGGTGTTGTCCCTAAACGCTCACCATAGGGTGGATTACAAATTACAGTGCCTTTTAATTCTGTAAATGGATTTTTTAACACTGCCACATCACCTTGCTGCCATTGAATTAAATGTGCAACACCTGCATTTTGTGCATTACGTTTTGCTTTTTGTAAAACTCGATGATCTAAATCTACACCATAAAAATTTGCTTTATGTTCTTGGTTAAATGCTTTCTCTGCTAAGGCGATTGCCTCACTTTTTACTTTCTCCCAAATCGCTTGATTATGCGCCTGCCAAAAATCAAAACCCCAGTGTAGGCGATGCAATTGTGGGGCAATCTTAGCTTGCATTTGTGCGGCTTCAATGAGTAATGTGCCAGAACCACACATAGGATCGACTAATGGCGTACCAATTTGCCAGCCTGAACGTAACACAATAGCGGCGGCTAAGGTTTCACGTAAAGGTGCTTTACCTGTATCTTCACGATAACCACGCATATGTAAAGCTTCGCCACTTAAATCCAAAGAGATCACCAATTCTTCACGATTTAAATAAGCATGCACTCGAATATCAGGATAGTCTTTATCTACATTCGGACGAGCTTTGCCATGACGTTCAAAATAATCGACTATCCCATCTTTAACGCGCATTGCCCCAAATTGAGTATGGCGAATTTCACGGTTTGTACCATTAAAATCCACCATAAAACGCACTTTCTCATCAAAATACGCTAGCCAATTTTGACTAGTGACCGTCGAATATAAATCTAAATCACTGTAAATTTTAGCCTGTACAATCGGTAATAAAATACGTGAAGCTAGACGCGTCCAAAGTAATACACGATATTGGGTTTCATCATCAGCATAAAAATGTACACCGCCCTGTGCAACTTGGCATTTTGTTGCGCCAAGCTCCGTTAATTCGACTTTTAATAATTCTTCAAAACCACGCGCAGTGGTGGCGAAAAGTTGTTTCATAGGTGATCTCTATCGGTAAAATGAGGAGGAATTATAGCAGGTTTAACCAGCAAAAACGTAGTAAACACAAAGTGCGGTCAAAATTCTAAAAATTTGCACCGCACTTTATGTTATAAACATAGTATAAATACTTTATTTCACTTGCATACCCGCTTTTGCACCTTGATCCACATCTAACAAGAACAAATCCGCACCACCAGTACCCGCACTTAAAATCATTCCCTCAGACAAACCAAATTTCATTTTACGGGGTGCGAGGTTGGCAATCACAATCACAAAGCGCCCTTCTAATTCTTCCGGTTTACTATAAGCAGCTTTAATTCCAGAGAACACTTGGCGAGTATGATCGCCAAGATCTAATTCAAAACGTAATAATTTATTCGCTTCAGGTACAGCTTCACATTTGATCACCTTCGCCACACGTAAATCTAATTTCGCAAAATCATCGATACTAATAGTTTCAGCAATCGGCTCAACATCACTTGTGCTCGGTGTTTCTACTTTCTGTTGTGCAGCTTGCATTTGTGCAAACTGTTCTTTGGTTTCATTCACAATTGCCTCAATTTGTTTTGCCTCTAACCGTTGAGCTAAAGCTTTAAATGGTAAAATTTGATGATTTAATAATGGGTTAGCTAATTTTTCCCACGTTAATTCATCTTGTAAAAATGCTTCTGCACGTTCGATAATCTGTGGAATAATCGGCTTCAAATAAATAGATAACACACGGAATAAGTTCAATGCCATAGAACATACATCCTGTAATTCCGCGTGACGAATTTCATCTTTCGCAATGACCCAAGGTGCTTTATCATCAATATATTTATTCGCTTTATCTGCTAATTGCATCACTTCTCGTACCACTTTGCCAAATTCGCGTTCTTCATAATAAGCCGCAATTTGCGTTGCTTTTCCTATAAATTCATTAAACAGCTCAATATCATCAACTTGCGCAGCAAGCTTGCCATCAAAACGTTTTGTAATAAAACTCGCGCTACGAGAAGCCAGATTAACAAATTTATTCACCACATCAGCATTTAAACGTTGAACAAAATCTTCTAGATTGAGATCTAAATCTTCAATGCGATTATTTAATTTTGCCGCATAGTAATAACGTAAATATTCTGGTGCTAAATGACGTAAATACGTAGCGGCTTGAATAAAAGTACCACGTGATTTCGACATTTTGACCCCATTTACTGTCACATAACCATGTGCAAACACATTTGTTGGTTTGCGTAAATCACACCCTTCTAACATGGCTGGCCAAAATAAACTATGGAAATACACAATGTCTTTGCCGATAAAATGATAAAGCTCGGCAGCGCTGTCTTTTTTCCAAAAATCGTCAAAATTTAACCCATTCTTATCACATAAATTCTTGAACGATGCCATATAGCCAATTGGTGCATCCAACCAAACATAAAAATATTTATCTTCTGTATCTGGAATTTTGAAACCAAAATAAGGCGCATCACGTGAAATATCCCATTGTTGTAAACCCGATTCAAACCATTCTTGCATTTTATTCGCAATTTCAGGCTGTAATGAACCTGACTTAGTCCATTCTTTCAACATATTCTCAAACGCAGGTAAATCAAAGAAAAAATGCTCTGACTCTTTTAAGACAGGTGTGGCACCAGATACGACTGAACGAGGGTTAATCAGTTCTGTTGGACTATAAGTCGAAGAACATACTTCACAATTATCACCATATTGATCCTCTGCCTTACATTTCGGGCAAGTACCTTTGACAAAACGATCAGGCAAAAACATGCCTTTTTCTGGGTCAAATAATTGTGAAATAATACGGCTTTTAATAAAACCATTAGCACGCAATTTTTTATACATCTGCGCAGTTAACTGCTCATTTTCAGGGCTGTGAGTAGAATGATAATTATCATAACTAATATTAAATCCTTCAAAATCAGCAACATGATCTGCTTTTGAGCGAGCGATCAATTCCTCGGGCGTAATCCCTAATTTATCTGCATTCAGCATAATTGGCGTACCATGTGCATCATCAGCGCAAATAAAATGCACATCATGACCACGCATGCGTTGGAAACGAACCCAGATATCTGCTTGAATATGTTCAAGTAAATGTCCTAAATGAATTGCACCATTTGCATAAGGTAAGGCGCAGGTAACTAAAATATTGCGTGCTGAATTCGCCATTGATTATTCCTATATTTTCACCAAAAAAATTGGCGTTTATGTTACCTTATCAGCGGTATTTTTTCCAGTTTAACCGCACTTTTCCACTTTTCTGCTTAACAGTTGCCAAGGTTCATGGTTAAATATTGTTGAGTGATTAACTAGGGCTTTAACTAGCTTCAAATATAACAGGATAAAATCAATGGGAATTTTATTTTCTGATAACTTAACAGACAACCAAAAACAAGCCATTCAAAAGCAATTTGAACAATTCCAACATCCAAGTTTACAAAAAGATTTAATCGCTTTAAATGCGGTAAAAAAAATTGAAAAAGATGGGGAGATTTTACGCATTGAAATCACAATGCCATTTGCTTGGAATACGGCATTTGAACAATTAAAAGAAACGCTTTCTGCTAATTTATTAGCATACAGTGAAAGCAGAGCTATTAAATGGCAATTAAATTATCAAATTGCGACATTAAAACGTGCCAATAACCACCCCGCAGTCAAGGGAGTCAAGAATATTATTGCAGTTACCTCAGGTAAAGGTGGTGTGGGTAAATCCACTGTTTCAGTCAATCTTGCGCTTGCTTTACAACAGCAAGGTGCCAGAGTCGGTATTTTAGATGCCGATATTTACGGTCCATCTATCCCACATATGCTTGGTGTCGCAGATCAACGCCCAACTTCACCAGACAATAAACACATTACACCAATTCAAGCACATCAATTATTTGCCAACTCTATTGGTTTTCTTATGGATGCTGATAGTGCAACAATTTGGCGCGGTCCAATGGCAAGTAGCGCATTAAGTCAGCTACTCCAAGAGACCTTATGGCCAGATTTAGACTATTTAGTTATCGATATGCCGCCAGGTACAGGTGATATTCAACTGACACTTTCACAGCAAATCCCTGTTACTGGTGCTATTGTTGTCACTACCCCACAAGATATCGCTTTACTTGATGCAATTAAAGGCGTAGCAATGTTTGAACGTGTTTCAGTGCCGGTGCTAGGTATTGTTGAAAATATGTCTATGCACATTTGTAGCCATTGTGGTCACCACGAAGCGATTTTTGGTACAGGTGGTGCTGAAAAAATTGCACAAAAATACAATGTGAAAGTCTTGGGTCAACAACCATTACATATTCGTTTACGTGAAGATCTCGACAAAGGTACACCAACAGTAGCTGCTGCGCCAGACAGTGAAATTGCGCAATCATTCATACAACTTGCAGAGAAAGTAGCAACCGAACTTTACTGGCAAGGTTCGGTGATCCCAAGTGAGATCATGTTCAAAGAAGTGAAATAATAAAATTTTACTAAAATCGACCGCACTTAAACCTAATCAGTTAAAAGAGCGGTCACTTTTGTATAAATTTTTTCAATAATATGCGATTACTAAAAAAGCCCTCAATATTGAGGGCTTTCTTTTGGAATATATCGTAATAAAAATTAGCGACGTAAACCTAAACGAGCGATAGTTGAAGTGTAAAGCTCAAGATTAGTACGTTTTAAGTAATCTAAAAGTTTACGACGACGAGAAACCATACGCAATAAACCACGACGACCGTGGTGATCTTTTTTATGTTCAGCAAAGTGAGCTTGTAAGTGGTTGATTTGTGCAGTCAATAATGCGATTTGCACTTCTGAAGAACCCGTATCTTTTGCATCACGACCAAACTCAGCAACGATTGCTGCTTTTTTTTCTGTACTTAGAGACATTCGATAACTCCTAAAAGTTAAGTTAAAAATACATCGTTAGCCGATCTCTAATCCAGCTACGACAAAGAAGTGTGAATTTTAGCATTGATTAGGATAAAAGCAATAAAATCTTTATAAAAACCCACCGCACTTTGAATCAAAAAGAAAGCCTGTATAAACAGGCTTTCTCTCGTTTAATTAAAAAGTAATTTCTGCACTTAGCTTATAATTTCTACCAGGTGAATAAAAACGATTGATACCTGCGCCTGTTTTTTGATTAATCAAGTTACTTGTTCCAAATGGCTTAATTGAACGAGCAGATTCCCAAGTTAAATATTTACGATCAGTCAAGTTATAAACACCAAACTGTAAAGTGACATTTTTAACTGGTTTCACATAAGTCACAAAATCAACTAATGTATAATCATCACTACGCCATCTCACGGCACTATCGGTATAACCTTGTTCTTTATAGAACATATTATAAGTATCTTTTGCTTTCTTCGCGCTTACATGAGTCACATACAAATCTGCTCCAAATTTATGCGCTTTATGATCATAACCAACACCAATAATTGAGGTCTTTGGTTGGATCGCATTCATTGGTCTATCATCAGCTAAACGCCCTCTTTGATAAGTAAATTTATAGCTTAAATTAAAGCCCTCTAACTTCTCAAAGAAATAACCAATATTCAGACGAGAGTTAATCTCAATACCTTTCACTTTAGCACGATCAACATTTATATTTTGATACACTTGGAAATCTCTCGCTTGTGCTTTACCACCAACAGAATTTGATAGATTTCTTGAACCTAAATAAGCTAAATCAATAAAATTGCGATATTTGGTTTGGAATACACTCGTACTCACAAAACCCCACTCATGATGGAAAGTCAATGCAATTTCTTGGTTTTTAGCTTCTTCTGGCTTCATCGTTGGATTTGGTAAAATCGTGAAATCAGGATGTTTAAAGGTAAAATACAATTCATCCGATGTTGGCGCTCTAAAGCCTTTTGAGTATTTCACTTGCAATCTTAAGAAATCAAGCGGATCAAAAGTCGCACCTAAAGAATAAGAGTGTTTTTTAAATTTTTTCTCTTGGGCAATATAAGCAATGTTGTCTTCTGCATTTTTACGAATTTGTTCTGGTGTGTAAATAGGATTACCACGCCAATCTTTTTTGTCTGTTGGAGGAAGCGGGATAAATAATTCTTTTACCATATCATCCGCGATCTTAGGCGTTACACCTGGAATATACTCTGGTTGATATTTAATATCATCATAACGATATCCCAAATCCACACTCAACATATTATGCAACTTCACCGTATCAGCAAAATACAACGATTTCGTTGTAGCTTCTACTGGGATCAAGAAAGAAGTTTTAGGTTCATGGCGTGGACAAAGCAAACCATTAAAAGACGAGCTAGTTTTACAATTTTTAGGATTACCTAAAAAATCTTGTCCTAATGTTCTTTCTGCCCACCAAGTTGGATTACTGCCATCATAACCTGATTTATTGACCATTTCCTTACGGGTTTTAGAGTAAACACCACCGTAAGAAACATTATTTTCTATATCAAATACAGAAAATGCTTTTGTTAAGTCCAAATTCACTTGTTTTGTATTAGTATTTAAATCACGTTCTTTATAATCAAATGGACGATAACCTTGGGAATTAGGTAAAATGACATGATAACGCCCATGGTTACTATCTTCATAAGTCGCAAATTTCTTGCCATCTACTTCCATAAATTTATTTAAAATAATTTCAGATTTTTCTGGATTATCAGATGAATAACGATATTTATAGGCAGTAAGGGGCTTAGTACAATCAAAAACAGAACAATCTAACCAAAAACCTGACGTTCCTAGCTGTTTGCCGTTAAACGCGGCATTATTGGTTCCTTTATCTGCAACAAAAGGATTACCATTCTTATCAATGATTTGATGTTTACCATCTCTTAATTCTAATTTAATCGGATTTCCTTCACGATCGACAATTTTCCCATCTTTAAGTTGCAATCCTAAAGGATTTTTATAAGTATCACATTTCTCATTCCCATCACAATAATCTTCTGTTCTGGCTCTTGTTGTAATTTTTTGTTGCGAATAACTTAACTTCAAGGTGTCCCAAAGTGGCGTAACTGTATAATTCTCATAAGTGAACGAGATATTACTACGTTTGACTCTATCATTTGCATGACGAGATTCTTTTTCATCATAAGTCAAATAATTAGACTGCGGTTGCAGCGTATAAGAACGGTCATGTCCACGTGTATGGGTTTGATATAGATCAGAAGCAATCGTAAAACGGTGGTTCTCATTTGGAGAAAAAGAAAACTTAACTAACGTACTTTCTTTAGTAATCGTATAAGGATCTGTTTTCTCTCTTTCCTTGCCTTGAATATCCGCAGCATATTTATAATCAAAGTTTTCTAGCTCATGACCATGGCGTTTAGTATGCATAAATAACACATCAAAATATTTATAGCGTCCCGCAGCAGTAATAGAATTTAAACTCTGATTATCGGCAGTACTATAGCCCGTTTTATAGCCAAGATGCCAATCTTTTTCAGTTAAAAAATCCCTTGCATCTTTGGTTTCAAACAGTACCGCTCCCCCTAATGAACCGCTACCGACTTTAACTGAATCTGCTCCTTTAGCAATTTTAGCGACTTTCAAAGTTTCAATTTCAACACTATTTCTTGTGTTATTAAAATTACCGTAGCCTTCAAAAAGTTCTTTAAAACCTTGTGATGAAAGCGTCTCTGCTTGATGAAGCCCATCTACAGTAATCGCAACACGGTTTTCATCAACACCACGAATCGCATAGCCACTTGAACCAAAGCGTCCTGCTTCTACAACACTGATACCTGTTTCATAACGCACCAAATCACGACTATCTTGAACTTGTTGACGTTTTAAAATTGAAGATGTTTTTACTGTCTCGCCGATTTTTTTCTCTTTGATTTCGATTGCATCTTGTTGAGAAGTGACGGTAATTGTATCTAATTCAGCCACCTCCTCTGTATCTGCCAAAACAAAACCGCAATAATTAAATAAAGCTAAAGTAATCAATGAAAGCTTTACTTTTCTATTCGCTACAATTGCCATAATCTTTTCCTAAAATAAAACTGCTACACCTTAAAGTTGTATATTATTAATCTTCTAAATGACCTTCATCTAAATGAACAAAGCTGACTAAATCATCATTACTCACTTGAAATGCCTGACCAAAGCCCTTTACAAATAAACCTTGCGTTGGTTTAAAACTAAATAAATGAAAATCTCTCATTTTTGATAATTCATCAATTAAATTTCCTTGTCTTGCTTTTAATGCTGCAATACTGTCTTTCCACTCGTCTGTTTCACGTTCAATAATCCGTACCGTGGCGTCAAAGGAAAGGCGGCGGCGCGCAAAAATCTGACGACTTTTACTTTCATCTTCAATTAACATTAATGATACTTTTGGCACTTCTTGTAAATTACGCGCATGGCGTGCAATTGTTGAAATGAAAACTTGATACTCACCATTAGTAATCGCGAAAGGTGCATAACTCACATTAGGATAACCATCTTCTCCTACTGTTGCTAACATGATCGTTTTACATTGTGCTTTTAATTCTTGAATCTCTGGTCCTAAACGGTTTTGTAATACTTCTTGACGATTTGTTGTCATTATCTTTCCTTAGTTTACTGCTTAAATAAATTGTTTAAATTTTTCCACTTGTTCTGGAAACAATTGACGCTCTTCATCACGCCCTAAATAAATTTTAAAAATGGTTTGTCCATTATCAGCAATAAATGCGATGTTATAACTTTCTTTGCCACGGAAAGGCAAACTGACAAAAGCAATTTTCGCAATATTATCTAGCTTCAAATGTCCATGTAATGCGCCTTCATTTCCCTTCATATTTAAATTGTAATAACCTCGCCCAATCATGCCTGTTGGAAAACGATCTTTGATTTCAAAAATAGAACCTTCTTTTTCAATGATAGTCGTAAAAGTTCCCCATTGACTCACTTCAGTCAAAATTTCGTCTGTTCTTGCTCCCGAAAAAATACGTACAAATGCTTCAGGTAATGCACATAAGATCTCGCCTTCTGGCTGATTAAAATGGGCAGCCATGTCCAATGTAATTGCCATCGGATTCTGCGCGATATAATCCGCAATTTGTTGTTTTAACGTCATCGCCTTTTTCATCCTCAATCAAAATATCTATGATACAAATAAATTAAAAAAAATAGTATTGATAATAGTTATTAATTATATTTGTGATTAACTTTTTTTTCAAAAAAAATTACATTTTTTTGCAAGAAATGTGATAAATATCGAATAGTTAGTATAAAAATCGCAATAAATAAAACCTTATTTTTTATAAGACTTTAGTTTAGAAAGTCTGTAACATGAGAATAAAAAATAGAAATGATGAAAATAAATACAATTAATCTTAAAGCCAGATTTTTTACTTGTAACCTGCCATTGAATGGGTATAATACTTCCCACGTTTTACTACTGCTTATTATTGCTGCCTGGGTGGCGAAATTGGTAGACGCAGTTGATTCAAAATCAACCGCCTTCGGGTGTGTCGGTTCGAGTCCGACCCTAGGCACCACTAATAAACAGTATGAGAAAACAAAAGCCGACAATAATGTCGGCTTTTTCTATATTTATTACACGCAAAACAATACAAAGCGTCCTAAAGATCACTCCCCTTTAAATCACGGGTGTACACTTTCGGGAGTACGTCTTCTAGATTTGTTGTTATTCTATTTGCTAAGATAATATCTGCACATTGCTTAAATTCCGTTAAATCTCTCACTAACTCTGCATCAAAAAACTTGTCTTCTTTATATTTTGGTTCATAAACAACAAGCTTAACACCCGCTTCGCTCAATCTACGCATAATACCCTTAATACTCGAGCTTCTAAAGTTATCCGAACCCGCTTTCATCGTTAAACGATACACGCCTACTACCGTTGGTTTCTTACTCAAAATATCATTAGCAATAAAATCTTTACGCGTGACATTCGACTGAACAACAGCACTAATCAAGTTCTGTGGGATATTTTGGAAGTTGGCAAGTAATTGTTTCGTATCTTTAGGTAAACAATATCCACCATAACCAAAAGAAGGATTGTTATAATGCGTGCCAATACGTGGGTCCAATGACACTCCGTCAATGATTTGCTGAGCATCTAGACCAAATGTTAAGGCAAACGAATCTAATTCATTAAAGAAAGCCACGCGTAATGCCAAATAAGTATTTGCAAATAATTTAATTGACTCTGCTTCTGTTGGATTAGTCAACAAAATAGGGGCATTCGGCTCAAGACTACAATCACGTAATAGCTGTGCAAATGTTTTTGCAGCCTCACTATGATCACCTACTACAATACGAGAAGGATGTAAATTATCATACAGTGCTTTACTCTCTCGTAAAAATTCAGGCGAGAAAAAAATGCGCTCATTGTTAAAATATTGACGCATTCTTAAGGTAAATCCGACAGGGATTGTTGACTTTATTACTAAATATGCTCGTGAGTTTTGCGCGATAGCCGTTTCTAACACAGATTCGACTGAGTTTGTATCAAAATAATCAGTAACGGGATCATAATCTGTTGGTGTAGCAATAATGATATATTCAGCTTCAGTATAAGCCTCCGTACTATCAAGAGTTGCATGCAAATTTAGTGTTTTTGTCATCAAATAATCACTAATTTCAGCATCTTGAATCGGCGAAATTTTACTATTAATTAGATTTACTTTTTCAGAAGATACATCCAACAATGTCACTTCATGCTGTTGAGCAAGCAAAATCGCATTTGATAGCCCAACATAACCTGCTCCTACAATAGTGATTTTCATACTTTTTCTCCTATGTTAAATCCAATCTCTTGTTAAATGAGAATTCAATTTTTCCTCACATAATGAAATTAAAGTTTCTGTCGTATGTTGACGATCTGGAAATTGAGTACTGAGATAAATATGACGAGCTAAAGACAATATTGTATAAACCTCAATATCTTGTGCTGTAGCGGTTGAATTATTCGTTAAAAAAGTATTAATAAATGCTTGTTGATGTGCAGATAACGCGTGAGGGTTTGCATACTGACGAATAGCAAACTCTTGAATATGAGCTAAGTAATTTCCCGCATCTAAGGCAGCATGTCCCTGACAAACTAAATCAAGATCAAGTAGCACCATATATCCCGGATACCCACTACGTTCTAATATCTGATCTTGATAAAAATCTCTGTGTACAGAAACAACAGGTAATTTTGAAAGTAAGCTCACTATTTTTTCACAATCAGAAAGCAGCTTTGCAATACGAATAGAAAATGCAGGTAACAGAAGTTGTACTTGCATTAGGCGATCACGCAAAATTTGTAATTCCTGCTCAGCCGTCCAAACAGGCAAATCTACCCATTTTTCGACCGCACTTTGATGTAATGCTCGTAGTGCTTGTGCCACTGCACAGCCCAAAAAAGCTAAACGTTGGTTTTGAGGTATTAGCATATCACCGATACAACGTCCACTCACTTTAACTTGTAGCCATGTTCTTTGTGCAGGCAATATACTTAATGGTTGTGAGACACTCACAGGCATACTTTGATCAAATCCATTTTGCCACAATGCTTTTTGAATTTGAAAAGAACGCTTATCTAATCCTTTACTCCGATACTTTCCTATCACACATTGCTTTGTTTTTTTAGACTCAATTTGGTATTCAATCAAGGCACGTCGTTGAATTTTATAACGGATAAGCTGCGCAGATTCTAATACTCCCTGAAACTGTTCAGGCAATACCTGCTTCAATAAATCTTGCATTTGCGTAATATCAGTTAGCGTAAATAAGATTGAATCAAAAGATAAATCTACCTGTTGTTTCTCTGCTGAAACGACAGATTGAGTAACTGTTTTACTTAGGATATTTTCAACACGTTGTAATAACAATAACGTATGCTGTTCCCATTCCAAACTCCGTTTACGGAAAGGTTCGATAGCCAAACGCAACATGGCTGAAGCCACAAACCAAGATAATCCTTCTAGACTAAATTGTGTTTTAGCTTGATAAGCACTTAAAAACTTAGTGATTAAATCCTCTGTCTGCCATACAGGTAAAACCCCTTCAATTACTTGCAATTCTAACCTTGCTTGTAGAGTAGCCAAATCTAACAGTGGATTTCCATGCGCTGAGCGATCCCAATCTAAAAGATATAATTCATCAATGTCTTGTTTATCTTGGCTTTTCACAACTTGATCTAATGAAAAATCACCATGAATCAGCGTGAATAGCTCTGATGACTGTGCGGATAATCCTTTAGAGATACGCGCAACTAATTGAGTAAACCAAGAAACATACTCTGGCAAAATATGTTGAAATGCTTGCTGAACACCTTTTAAGGACTGAATTTCATCACTAATTTGATAAGTAATAGGATGACTATAACTCGTACTATGTACTTGCGCTAATAAGGTTGCTAGCTGGTAGATATCTTCAGTAGAGCAAATAAAACCTGTTTCAGGACATAAACTCTCGCCCTCTTGCCAACTTGTGATCACGGAACAAAAATGTCCATTACTACCAAGCAGTTTTACATAGCCTTGAGCCATACCAAAAGCAGCACCAGTTAATACTCGACTAAAATCAGAGGCTTTAATTGTACGTACAACTAATGTTTGCTTATTCTGAGTAATCTTCGCGACTAATCTACGCTCTGGTTTGTAACGTAAAATATCAATATTTACAGATTGTTGAACCATCTCAGATATAGGACACCAATCGAATAGCTGATGGCGTAGTTTATTATTGATTAACCAACCTAAATAGCGTATACCTCGATCATAGGCGGGATGCAAAAGCATAACGTATAAATCAAACAAGGCTAAAGGCGCATTAGGATCTGCCTCTCGAATGAGTTTTTGTCGCTTCGGATTAGCCCAAGACTCGGCAAACCGTGCTGGCGTTAATGCTTTAGCATAGTAATAATTCACACTGCCATCTTGCAGTACAATTCGTAAAGTACCAGCACAACTGTTATTTGGTTTGTAACGCAAATATTGGATATCAACCCGCCTTATCGCGTAAAACTGAGGCAGCTTTCGCAATCTGTCCAATAATAAGTCATTATCTAACAAGGCAATTAAACCTGGTAAATCCGTATCTCTTGCAATGATTCTTTTATCCGCATCTGTAAGCATATTGATACCTTTGTTTAATTCTAGGCAAATACTTATATACAAAAATTAAGCAAGTTGCATTTTCCACCAAGCGGCATAATTTCCTTCTGCCTTTAATAATTGCAAGTGTTCTCCCTGTTCAACAACTGCACCTTTATCTACGAATAAAATACGATCAGTTCTCGCAGCAAGCGCAAGATTATGCGTGATCATAATTGTAGTTCGTCCCTTCATCAGATTATCTAGTGCTAGAATCACTTGTGTTTCACTTTCTTGATCCAATCCAACTGTAGGTTCATCTAGAATTAAAATCGCACTTTTATTCATCGCTGCTCGCGCAATAGCAATTCTTTGTCTTTGACCACCTGATAAAGATCCTCCTCGTTCACTTAACACCGTATCGTAACCATCTGGTAATCTAAGAATAAAATCATGTGCTTGTGCTAATTTCGCGGCAGCAATGATTTCTTCATCACTTATTTTCTCTGCACGATTAATCGCTCCTAACGCAATGTTTTCACGGATGGACAATCCAAACAATAAGTTGTCTTGTGGCACAATCGCAATTTGACTACGTACACTAGCGATTTGATAATCTCGAATATCTTTTCCATCAATACGAATAACGCCACTATCTGCTTCATACAATCTTAATAATAAGCTAGTGATTGTGGATTTACCTGCGCCAGACGGACCGATGATCGCCACGCTTTCGCCAGCATTAATGACAAAATCCATATTTCTAAGTACGGCTGGTGCATCTTTATCTGTTCCATGATAGCCAAACTCAACATGCTCAAAACGAATTTCCCCGCGCACATCAGCTAATGGCAGTGCATCTGGTTTATCTTGAATATCTGGTTGCTCATCTAACAAATTCACAACGCGTTCACCTGCTGCCAGCGCTTTTGAAAGGCGACCAGTATACTTAGCATATTCTCTAACAGGTCTAAACGCATTGTTTAAATAAGACATAAAAATAATCAGCTCACCAGGCGTCATCTCTCCACCTAAAACGGAATAAGCACCTTTGAGCAATACTGCAGCAGACACTAATGCCACGATAATATCGACTCGACGCTCAAGACCTGCTGATAATTTCTTTGACTGCACATTCTGCTTGCGACTTTCTGTATCATCACCAACAAAACTACGAATAGTTTCATTTTCTAATGAAAGAGATTGGACAGTACGAATTGAACCAATAAATTCTGCTGCTTTAGAAGCCAATGCACCTTCTCTTTTCCGTTGAGCACGGCTAACTTCATGGATACGTTTACTTGAACGGACAGTACTCCACCAAATTAACGGTATAGCAAGCAATGTAATCGAAGTAAGTTGCCAATTGATATATATCATCATTGCAAACATCCCTGCTAATATCAGGATATTTGCCAGCATAGGCATCAACGCAGTAATTACTGCTTCACGCAGCATGCCTATGTCATTAATCAGGCGCATAGTTAAATCACCTGTTCTTGCTTGCGAATGAAAACGCAGTGATAAACGTTGTAAATGTGCAAACAGGTCATTACGAACTCGGCTTAAAATCCGACTGCCAGCTAAAGCAAGCCCAACTGTACTGACATAACTAGAGCCTGCCATAAATAAAGCAATCAACACGACTGTAGCTGCACAACCGAATAACAAATGTGTGGTGTCTACAGAAATGAGTAATGATGCGATAAAGCCATTTAACGCTTTGGTATCTTTGGCAGACTCTGCGGAAACCTCTACAGCATCTAACAACACATAATCGACCACAAATGCTAAAGGCAATGGCTTAAGCAGACGCATTGCAGTCGCAAGCAATAATGCACATAAAGCACCAAAGACTAACATTCGCTCAGGATAAATATATTCTTTTAAACGATAAGCTACTGACCACCATGCGTTTTTATTGACTGTCTTTTTGCTCATACAGTTGAATCCTATTCAAATCATTAGTTTTTCTCGTTTTTACAAGAACGAGCGATATCTAAAATACGCTCAACGACGGATAACCAACTATGATATTGTTCAGCAGTAAACCGTGCATTCTGTCCCAGTTGCTGTGCTGTTGACGGCGAAACAAATAGTTCTGCGATACTGTTCGCCATTTTTGAAGGTTCATCAGGCACAACAAGAATGCCATTGTAATTATTCTCAATAACTGAATCTAAATGCCCCACTCGAGTAGCAATGATTGGTAACCCTGCTGCCATATATTCATAAATTTTTAAAGGTGAAAAATAGAACTTATCTATTGTAGGATAAGGGGCAACAGCAATATCCATTTTAGCTAACCACATAGGTACAGTTTCTGGCGCAACAGCACCAGTAAACTGTACATACTCTAACAGCCCTAATTTTTCAATCTCATCACTAAGTGCTTGATATTGAGGACCATCACCAACAATTAATAAACGCGTGTTATATCCTCGTTCTCTCAATAAAGCCCAAGCCTGAACTAAAATAGACACCCCATGCCAAGGCTTCAGCGTTCCTAAAAAGCCTATCGTTGGTATGTCCATTTCACCTTGCTCAACAAATTGCTTCAAACGTTGAGCATTTTCTGTAGCCGCTTGTGCAAAGCGAGAAAGATCAACACCATTGGCAATAACATGTACTTTTCCCTTCGCTTTATCAAAAGTTTCTAAATAATGTTTTACACCAGGTGAAACAGCAATCATCGCATCTGCATTAGCAAAAACACTTTCTGCAACAATTTGTGCCTCTTTTTCTAAAGGTAATTCACGATGTTTTTTCTGTTCTTCAATTAAAGGCGCATTGACTTCTAAGATTCCAATACAACCATGCTTTTTAGCAAAATGCATACCTGCTTGACTCCAAAGAGAATAGCGCTCATAAATAAGATCAAATTTCTCTGTATCTTCCAATATTTTTTCTACCTCAGCATTTGCCACTAATGCTGCTAATGCTCGCTCTTTATTAGAAAAATTTGGTAAGGCAGGCAAAACATGAACAGGAATATGCTTCAATTCTTCAGGTGGCTCACCACCTAAACGTTGTGCAAATAATGTGACATCTAAACCATTTTGAAGCATTCCTTTGATGACTTCTTGGACATGGACGGAAGCACCTTTGGTGCCAAATACAGGAATACCAGGATCAGCACAAATATACGCGACTCGCATAACTTTTCCTTCTATTTGATACTTGTTTTAACTTACAAAAATCATTTAAAAATAAATTAGTTATCAATTGCAGTACGAAACAACGCTTGTAATAGCGCTACATTTTTATCTTCATCATACTCACGCTCAATCAAAGCTCGAGCCTGATAAGAAAGTGTTTTACAAAGCTCAACATCTGCTAATAGGCACTGTATCGCATCAGCTAATGCTGTAGGGTCATTTGGCTGCACACATAACCCTGTAATGCCATCTTGGACTAATTCAGGGATACCCGCGACATGAGTAGAAATGACAGGTGTTCCTAATGCCATAGATTCTAAAAGTACAGTTGGTAAACCATCTCTATCTCCGTCTTCACTAATGACACTTGGCGCAATCATCATATTCGCGGACCTCATAAATTTGATGATTTCTGGTTGTGGCATTGGGCCAACCATTTGTACAATATCGCTAATATTTAAGGCATCAATTTGCGCTTGTAACTGTTCACGCAAAGTTCCATCTCCAACTAAAGTGCATTGCATATCAATATTACGTTGTTTTAATATCGCAAGCGCATCTAATAAAACACTAAAGCCTTTCTTTGGCACCAAACGACCCACTGCGAGAATCTGACGGTTAGGAGAATGAAAAGATTGATAAGGGAATTTACTGAGATCCATTCCGTTATAAATTCGGACCGCACTTGCTGCATCACTACCATATTTTTCACGCAAATAAGTCAGGTTATAGTCAGAAACAGTCACGGTTGCTGATGCATCATGCATTTTCTGCCCTAGTTCAGTGGACTGCTCATATTGGTAATAAATATCTTTAGCATGTGCTGTAAAGGTATAAGTAATATCTGCAAAAATCGCAGCTTGTCTAGCAACTGTAGTCGCCTGAGTACCAAAGTGCGCATGTAAATGCTGAATACCTCTTTTCTTAATCTCTAATGCTAACAGTATACTTTGAGCAATTTCATGTATTGTGCCTTTTGCACTCTCTAATTTAATTGCGAAATCAGACAACTGACTAAATCCTTGTGTCATTATCCCCCACAAGGTTTCAGTATTACGCTGTTTATCTACTAAACGGGTTACTGGTGCTCTAACTTGTGAAATACCATCTTGAAAATGGGTTTCCATTACTGGTCCTAAAGCAAAAATATCAATTTTTGTACCCGCCCTTTCATGTGCCAGAATCTCATTTACAACAAAAGTTTCAGAAAAACGAGGATAACGTTTTAGCACATAACCAATATACATTGGCTTTAATTCACTTAAAGTCATGGTGTTCATGATTAACTCCACAGAAAAATATGTAGATAAATTAAGAATTAGTCGCTAACTTACTTACAATCGATTGAATTTGTGTAACTACATTATCCAACCCATTAAAACGCAATACATTTCTAGCATTAAGCTGCTCTTTTTTCTCTGCTATCCAGGAAGACAGCGCATCAGGCGAAAGAGAGTTAGGATGTAAACAATCGACAATGCCCATTTCAGCTAATCTGGAAGCACGTATCCATTGTTCCTTTCTTGGTGTAATTCGCGGTACAATTAATGCTCTTTCATTAAATGATAAAATTTCAGTGACAGTATTGTATCCGCCCATTGAGATGATGCATTCAGCATGCCTGCATCAATTTGAGAGGCTCAGCAACAAAATCAACAACATGAATTTCAGGGCGTTGTTCAATCATATCGTGAATTTGTTTGCGTTGTTCTTCTGGCATTAAAGCACCAGTAATGAGCAAGCCATTCCAACCCTCTGGGAGGTCTGCCTGCATAAAAGTTTTTGCTAGTTGAAAACCATCTTGCCCGCCGCCAACAACACAAAGCGCATAAGGTGCTTCAACACTTGATGAAATCACTGTATCCAGTCCTTGGACTTCCATACGACGAGTCTGATCTAAATAGCCCACATATTGCAATTTCTCACGAATATCTTGATCAAGCCCATATTCTTTTGCTAAATCAAACAAATGAGGATCACCATATACCCAGATACTATTAAAATACAAACGAATAATTTCTAAATTCTTTAGTTTTTTCCATTGTTGACGAACCACATCGGGCTCATCAATAATATCTCGTAACCCTAATACAATATGAGTTCCTCGACTTGCTAATACAGGCAAAACACTATCTAACTCATTCATTGCCCCACGCGGTACATTATCAATAACCACGATATCTGGTTTAAATGAATCTAAAGTTGCATAGATGATTTGTCTGCGCACCTCAACTAGGCGATCAATATCAGTGCCTAAAGAACTAGGAATATATTTGCCTTCTGCCGTTTTAAAATAGCTCGGCATAGTGACAGTATCTGCTCCTTTTGGTAACTTAAACGCACCAGATTCTCTGACACCTGAAAGTAATAGAATTTCTGTATTTGGACATGCTTGTAGCACTGATTGAGCTAACAACATATTTCGACGAATATGCCCTAATCCCATAGTATCGTGAGAATAAAAGGCAATTCGAGATGGGAATAAACAATCACACTTTTCTAATAGATTTTGCATAATTGATTTTCTCTCAAGTTCCTAAAATAGCTAAACACCACTCATATAAAATATAAAAAACTTCAATAAAATCACTTCTTTTGACAGATACTACCTTAATAAAGTACAAAATAAAAGCAATAAAACCTATTAAAGTACAAATTTTAACCAAGCAATACCACATTGATTTTATTAATAAAACAGAAAGAAATATAAATATAACTTTTAATAACAAAGAAGTTAAAAAAGAAAGAAAAACATCAAATGGAGGAAAACTATCTTTACTAGAAAAAATCAAGCACTATTGACAGCATGTCCAAACTAACTTATGAACTATCCCTTAGAAATTCACACTTATTTCTTCCTTTTTATTTCTTAAAAGCGTGTTGAATAAAAAATCTCCCGCATACAAGGTCAAAATATTTCCCTCAGTTATAAAATGAAATTTGCGAAAAACAGACCACACTTAGCAAGTAAAGTGAGCTAACGCCTAAAAGCTGGACTTACTCCCCAATAGATTAAGATGCAGATTTTTATAAGTAAATATTATTTAACCGAATTTAAATTAAATGTTGTCAACAGAGTGTTAAATGACCAATTAGGAGTACATAAAATAGCTGAACACTATCATTTCTATCGCCCGTCTTCTGATTGCAACAATTTCAGAAACAAAGTATTACCGGACTGATTCCTTAACTTAACAAAGGGTATGTATGAAAAATGAAAAAATACGATGAGACTTAAAAAGACCAACTGGTATTAAGATATTTTTGAAGCGCACAACCTATCCTGAAGCGGGAAACGACATTTTAAAAAAGCTCAAAGAGCTGGACGAGAGAAAACCTAAGCCAAAAACCAAATCATCTACAACTTGAAAGATAAGCATCAGCTATCCTTATTATTACAACTCGTATCCTTATCCCCTTCAACTTGTTACTATAAAGCAACTATCAAAGAAAAGACGACTGCTCGTCTATAGATAACAGATTAAGATTTGGTTGCTGATAAATCAACGTTATCTTCTCTACCTAGAAATCAATAAGTGGTTGTTTGAACGATATGTGATATTTAATCATAAAAACCTGCATCTTAATCTATTGGTGAATAAATCCAACTTTTTGGGACATAACACAGATTAGGGCACTATTTTTTATGACACAAATAACCAAAAATTACGATTCTTTCTCTGACAAAATCTATTAAATATTTTTCTACGGCATTTAACTATCTTAATTACCGTCAAAAATTTAACTCATTGCCTTTCATTCCAAATGAACAAGTTAAACATTTTCTATAATTCATCATATTTTAACGATTGGTTTTGTTTATAAATATGTAATAAAAAAATGGTCCCTCTTTAGGGGACCATTATTGTAAGAACTAAAGCCAATACTACATCATCTTCCGTTTTTTTAAT
>NZ_JBHUFP010000008.1:0-23410 GCF_042681465.1 Pasteurella oralis | reverse complement strand
TACTGTAGTGATTGCTGCTGTTAAAGTTGTTTTACCATGGTCAACGTGGCCGATTGTACCCACGTTTACGTGCGGTTTTGTACGTTCAAATTTTTCTTTAGACATTGAGAGTCCCTCTAAACAAACACGGTTATGGATGGTTCAATATACCACATTAACCAAAATTCAAAATTTGCTGTTAATTAAAGGACAGAAAGGAAGTTTAAGACTGGTGCTGATAGGCGGATTTGAACCGCCGACCTCACCCTTACCAAGGGTGCGCTCTACCAACTGAGCTATATCAGCGTTTGGAGCGGGCAGCGGGAATCGAACCCGCATCATCAGCTTGGAAGGCTGAGGTAATAGCCATTATACGATGCCCGCAGTCCTAAATTCATCTGACCCATCAGAACTAGATTCATTTAAAAAATGGTGGAGGGAGAAGGATTCGAACCTTCGAAGGCTGAGCCGGCAGATTTACAGTCTGCTCCCTTTGGCCGCTCGGGAATCCCTCCGCGTTAAATGAACACCTGCAGAGAAAGAATGGTGCCGACTACCGGAATCGAACTGGTGACCTACTGATTACAAGTCAGTTGCTCTACCTACTGAGCTAAGTCGGCATCTCATAAGCAAGTGAGGCGTATTATAGGGAAATTTTTATCGCTGACAAGCATTTTTTGCAAAAAAATGCTTTTTTTTAATTGTTCGTTTAATTATCAGTCAAAAAGCGGATTTTTTATTATAAATTTAGCTGATTTGTAAAAATTTTATGCGATTTTGCTTGTTTATAAGGTATATTTCATATCCAATTTACGGCTATATAAATAAGTTGAAGAGATTGTGAAGTCAAGAAACGTCAATTTTTTATCAAATCAATTAACACCTTTTTTATCATTCAATCGTGAACAATGGGCGGAATTACGTAAATCTGTGCCTTTAACTTTAACTGAGCAAGATTTAAAACCATTGTTAGGTATTAATGAAGAGTTATCTTTAGACGAAGTACGTACTATTTATTTACCATTAGTACGTTTGGTTAACTACTATATAGAAGAAAGTTTACACCGCCAGTATGTCATGAATCGTTTTCTAGGAGTAAATCCGACAAAAGTGCCCTATATCATTAGTATTGCTGGTAGTGTCGCAGTAGGAAAAAGTACATCAGCAAGGATTGTTCAATCTTTATTATCACAATGGCCAAGCGCGCGTAAAGTTGATTTGATTACTACAGATGGCTTTTTATATCCATTAGAAAGATTGCAAAAAGAAGGAATTTTGCACAAAAAAGGGTTCCCTATTTCCTATGACACACCACGTTTAATTCGTTTTTTAGCAGATATTAAATCAGGTAAATCAAAGGTGAGCGCACCAATTTATTCTCACTTAACTTATGACATTATTCCCGATCAATTTAATGTAGTTGATCAGCCTGATATTTTGATTTTGGAAGGTTTAAATGTGCTGCAAACAGGCGATAATCGTTCCAATCAAATGTTTGTGTCTGATTTTGTCGATTTTTCGATTTATGTAGATGCAGATGAAGCCTTGTTAAAAGAATGGTATATCAGTCGTTTCTTAAAATTTCGTCAAAGTGCGTTTAGCGATCCAAATTCTTATTTTAAACACTATGCTAATTTGTCTAAAGAAGAGGCTATTGTGACTGCAGGTAAGATCTGGGATGAGATTAACGGTTTGAACTTGAAACAAAATATTTTACCAACAAGAGAACGTGCGAATTTAATTTTAACGAAAGGCGCAGATCATGCAGTTGAATTGGTCAAATTGAGAAAATAGTGAAAAAACAGTAAAAAAGCACCGCACTTTTGTTGAATTGATGTAAAGTACGGTGCTTTTAGTCCAGTTATTATAGAATAAAGCGGCTTAAATCTTCATTTTCAACCACATCGCCTAAGGCATCACTCACGTAAGCTGCGTCAATGTTAACTAATTGACCGCTCATCTCACTTGCACCAAATGAAATTTTATCCATTAAACGTTCCATTACTGTATGTAAACGGCGCGCACCAATGTTTTCAGTTTTTTCATTAACACGGAAAGCGGCTTCAGCAATTTTTTTGATCGCATCTGGCGTAAATTCAATATTGACACCTTCTGTTGCCATAAGAGCCTTGTATTGCTCCGTTAAAGAAGCATTTGGCTCTGTTAAAATTCGCTCAAAATCGACCGCACTTAATGCAGAGAGTTCAACACGAATAGGTAAACGACCTTGTAACTCTGGGATTAAGTCAGATGGACGTGCTACTTGGAATGCACCAGAGGCTATAAATAGAATATGATCCGTTTTTACCATACCATGCTTGGTACTGACAGTTGTGCCTTCAACTAAGGGTAATAAATCTCGTTGTACACCTTCGCGCGAAACATCAGCGCCACTGTATTCCCCTTTTTTGCAGATTTTGTCGATTTCATCAATGAACACAATGCCGTTTTGTTCTACTGCATCAATGGCTTTTTGTTTTAATTCTTCTGGGTTGATTAATTTTGCTGCTTCATCATCAATCAGTGTTTTTAACGCATCTTTAATTTTCATTTTGCGTTTTTTCGTTTGTCCAGTTGATAGATTTTGGAACATAGATTGTAATTGGTTGGTCATCTCCTCCATACCCGGCGGTGCCATAATTTCGACGCCCATTGATGGGGTTGCCACATCAATGTCAATTTCTTTATCATCTAATTGCCCTTCACGTAATTTTTTACGGAAGACTTGGCGTGTTGTACTATTGTTGTCATTTTCCTCAACTTGTCCCCATTGATTCTTAGCTGGCGGAAGTAGTGCATCTAAAATCCGATCTTCTGCCGCTTCTTCAGCACGGAAACGTTTTTTTTCAATTTCAGTTTGACGTACTAATTTCATCGCACTGTCGGTTAAATCACGGATAATCGAATCGACTTCTTTACCAACATAGCCTACTTCTGTAAATTTTGTCGCTTCTACTTTAATGAATGGAGCGTTGGCGAGTTTAGCTAAACGACGTGCAATTTCGGTTTTACCTACACCAGTAGGTCCAATCATGAGAATATTTTTAGGTGTCACTTCGTGACGGAGTGGCTCTTGCAATTGCATTCTGCGCCAACGGTTTCTTAACGCAATAGCAACTGCTCTTTTAGCATCTGCTTGACCAATAATATGTTGATCTAATTCAGAAACAATTTCTCTAGGAGTCATTTCAGACATATTTTTCTCTCTTATTTCTTCAGTGTGACGCTAATTTTAAGACAATCACGCCACCAATAATCATTAATGCACCGAATGTACGCCAAAAAGTCAGTGCATCATTGTAATATAAAACGCCGACAATAAAGGCACCAGCTGCACCAATTCCAGTCCAAACTGCATAGGCGGTACCCATTGGGATAGATTTTTGTGCAAGCCATAACATAGCACCACTACCTGTCATAAAGGCAATTGCGATAAAAAGCCCGAGCCAGCGTGTTTCCGCTTGACCTGCCATTTTTAAACCAATTGGCCATCCAATTTCTAATACACCAGCAATAATTAAGTAAAGCCACGCCATATATGTATGTCCTATAAGTTAAGGTAGTTCTTCAATTGTCAAGTTGGTATTGGTGTAAACACAAATATCACCTGCAATTTGTAGCGATTTTTCTACGATTTCACGTGCGGACAAATCCGTATTTTCTACAAGTGCGCGCGCTGCAGATAAAGCAAAATTACCACCAGAACCAATAGCTAAAATTTGGTCTGCCTCAGGTTGCACTACATCGCCAATTCCCGTGATGATGAGGCTTTCTTTTTCATCTGCAACGATTAGCATTGCTTCTAATTTACGCAATGCGCGATCAGTGCGCCAATCTTTGGCTAATTCCACTGCACTTTTTAGCAAATGACCTTGATGCATTTCGAGTTTACGTTCAAATAATTCAAATAAGGTGAATGCATCAGCAGTACCCCCCGCAAAACCAGCAAGGACTTTACCATGGTATAATCGACGCACTTTGCGTGCATTGCCTTTCATTACTGTATTACCTAATGATACTTGTCCATCGCCACCCACGACGACTTTACCATTACGACGAACACTTACAATCGTTGTCATTTTGTTTTCCTTTTATGTCAAAACGTATTGGCTAATATTGAGATGTTATAAGAAAAATCAAGGTAACTTACGCAGAAACCATTTGATTTTTTCATTGGTGCGTTATGTTTGAGTTAGTAAAAAATGCCAAATAGAAACGCAATAAAGACCATTAAGCCAAAATAATTATTATTTAAGAATGCTTTAAAGCAATCTTCTCTTTTTCGATTTTTGATCAATTTACACTGATAAATGAATAATAAAGTTGCAAGCAGTAACACAACAAAATAGCTATTGTGTAATTGCGCGAGATAACCAATGAGGACTAAAAAAATGAGGGTGGCAATTTGTAATAATGAAATAATTTTATTGTCATATTGGGCAAATAAAATGGCAGTTGATTTTACTCCGATTCGTAAATCATCATCACGATCAACCATAGCATATTGTGTGTCATAAGCCACAGTCCAAGCTAAGTTAGCGCAAAAGAGTAACCAACATTCCAAAGGGAGTGTTTCAATTGATGCGCCGTACGCCATTGGAATTGACCAACCAAATGCCATACCTAAAAATAATTGTGGCAAATGCGTGTAGCGTTTCATAAATGGGTAAATAAAAGCGAGAAATACCGCAATAAAAGACAAGGAAATAGCATAATAATTGAGAAAGAGCACTAAAATAAAAGCGCATAAAATTAAAAAGACAAATAAATATTTTGCTTCTTGTGCAGTTGCTGCGCCTGTTGCTAATGGGCGTTGCGAGGTTCGTTTTACTTTGCCATCAATATGACGATCAGCATAGTCATTAATCACACAACCTGCAGCACGCATTAAGACCACACCTAAGACAAAAATAGTCAGAATAGTGAGATCAGGCATTCCTTTTACAGATAAAAAAAGCGCCCAAAGTGTCGGCCAAAGTAATAATAGGGTGCCAATAGGTTTGTCAAAACGCATTAATTGTGCATAAGCAATCAATTTTTGTTTAGAAATTGACATAATGTCCGTTATTTAGTTAAAAGTGCGGTCATTTTACTGCAAATTTTGCCAGATTTCTTTACAAAATCATTTCGTTAGTTGGATTCATGATAAATAAATCATTTTTTGCTATGTTTATATGTAATTACTTAGCCTAAATATAGGAGTTGGTAGAGAAAATCCGCTAAGTGAAGTCTAAATCTGTGATAGAGCTCACTGTGTGATTGAGATAAAAGCTTTACACTGACAAAGAATTGTTGTTTTACGAGGAGGAGTCTATGTTTAAACAGCTTCAACAAGTTGGTAAAGCATTTATGTTGCCAATTGCTATTTTACCTGCAGCAGGTTTACTGTTAGGGATTGGTGGCGCGTTATCGAATAAAGCGACCATACAAGCTTATCCAATTTTGGATAATGCAGCGTTACAAAGTATTTTTCAAATTATGTCAGCAGCAGGAAGTGTGGTCTTTGCCAATCTTGCGTTGTTACTTTGTATCGGTTTAGGTATCGGTTTGGCAAAACGGGATAAAGGTGTTGCTGCGCTTGCCGCCGTAGTTGGTTATTTAATCATGACAGGGACGATTGCTGCCTTAATTCCAATTTTTTCGCCTGAGGTAAAAGGTATTGATACGGGAGTCATTGGTGCGTTAGTCATGGGATTAATTACGGTCAAATTGCATAATCGTTACCATAATATCCAACTACCACAAATTTTAGGTTTCTTTGGTGGTTCACGTTTTGTACCTATTGTTACTGCCTTTGCTGCAATTTTTGTCGGTGCTGTGTTTTTCCTCATTTGGCCAACTTTCCAAGGTTGGTTAGTGTCAGCAGGTGAAAGTATTGCTTCTATGGGCGCAGTCGGTACTTTCTTCTATGGCTTCTTAATGCGTTTGAGCGGTGCTGTTGGTTTACATCATATGATTTATCCGCTGTTCTGGTATACCGAATTAGGTGGTACAGAATTAGTGAATGGTGAAACGATTGTTGGTGCACAAAAAATCTTTTTTGCTCAGCTCGCAGATCCAAATCATCAAGGCTTATTTACTGAAGGTACCCGTTTCTTTGCAGGGCGTTTTGATACGATGATGTTTGGTTTGCCAGCCGCTTGCTTGGCTATGTATCATTGTGTACCAAAAGCACGTCGTGGTTTAATTGGTGGTTTGTTCTTAGGCGCTGCGCTGACTTCTTTTATTACAGGGATCACCGAACCAATTGAGTTTATGTTCTTATTTGTGGCACCTTGGCTTTATGTGTTCCACGCATTCTTAGATGGCGTTTCTTTCTATATTGCAGACATTTTAAATGTATCAATTGGGAATACTTTCTCTGGCGGTTTTATTGATTTCTTACTATTTGGTATTTTACAAGGTAATGAAAATACCAACTGGATTCGTGTCGTGATTGTCGGCATATTCTGGGCGATGTTGTATTACTTCTCATTCCGTTTCCTGATTACTAAATTCAATGTGATGACACCAGGGCGTGCAGAAGAGCAAGACGATGTAGTAGAACAAACGACTTCTTCTTTAACTGAAAATGCGCACCACATTATTGAAGCTTTAGGTAATGCTGCTAATATTGAGCATGTCGATGCTTGTATTACTCGGTTACGAGTGAATGTGAAAGATGTTAAAGCGGTCAATAAAGCACGTTTAAAAGCATTGGGTGCTATTGATGTACTTGAAGTAGGTGGTGGTATTCAAGCTATCTTTGGAGCTAAAGCTGTGTTGTATAAGAGCGAGGTAAATCAGATTTTAGGTAAAGAAGATTAATTCTTGCCTGACGTTATGCCTCTAATTATTTTTTAGAGGCATTTTTGTTGTAATTAAATATATTTTAGTTTGGCTCTAGACTTATAGGATTCCCTTGTTAGAATTATTGGACATTCCAATTAATGTTAATTTGACCTTTCTATGAATAGCTTTACTGAATTATTCCATCTTTTCTTAGCTTCAACGCAATTTTCTATTTTAGCCAAAATGGCAATGGCAATGTTACTCGGTGGTATCATTGGACTGGAGCGAGAGTTAAAACGTAAGCCTGTCGGGGTAAAAACCTGTGTCATTATTGCTGTGACGACTTGTGTTTTAACCATTGTTTCTATTCAAGCTGCTGAACATTATGCACAAGTGTCTGAAAATATTCGTACCGATCCAATGCGTCTAGCTGCACAAGTGATTAGTGGGATTGGTTTTTTAGGCGCAGGCGTGATTTTACGTAAAAGCAATGATGCAATTTCTGGCTTAACAACAGCCGCGATTATTTGGGCGGCAGCAGGCATTGGCATTGCAAGTGGTGCAGGTTTCTTCTTTGATGCCATTATTGCGACTATGATGATTTTAATTGCAGTGCGATTAAGTCCAATTGTGCAAAGTTTAGTGCGTCATAAAAATAAAATTCGTAAAACAAAACTGACAATTCAACTGAATACACCAAATGCTATTGGTAAAATCACCGATATTTTAATTAGTAACAATTACCGTATTGATAGTTTAAATGTAAAAGATTTACCGAATACAGATGACATACGTTTAAATATTCGTTGTTTAATTACGGATAAAACTATGCTGCAAAATGTTTATTTATTATTAAAAAATGAGCCAGAAGTCGTCAGTGTGGATATTGAAAATTAAGCTATCGTGTAAATGTGATTATTTTCTTACAAAAGAATGGATCTTGTTAATATTTAGCTTTGCTTAAATAAAAACAATTATCATTAAAATTATCTTATTGATTTATATCATATTTTTTGTTGTTGCTATCATTTTCTTTTGAAAAAAGTTGATCTATCTCATTATGTATACCTCCTTTTGAGTGTTAAATAACGATACTTTCGTATTTTTGTTTATAACATAACCATCGGGGGAGAAGTTATGGATAAATCAATTGTCAATCCCACATTGACTAGACGGTCTTTGCTTAAAAAGACATCTATTGGTGCTGCATTAGCTGCAACAAATCTTTCATTACCATTCAAAGCTACCGCTGCTGAGAAAAGTGCGGTCAATTCTACAGAAGAAAAAGTTGTTTGGAGTGCTTGTACCGTTAACTGTGGTAGTCGCTGTCCACTAAGAATGCATGTTAAAGACAACAAAATTCTTTATGTTGAAACAGATAATACTGGGACTGAGACTTACAATCTTGATCATCAAGTTCGTGCTTGTTTACGTGGTCGTTCAATGCGTCGTCGTGTTTATAATCCAGATCGTTTGAAATATCCGATGAAACGTGTGGGTAAACGTGGAGAAGGAAAATTTAAACGTATTAGCTGGGATGAGGCACTGACCGAAATAGCCACTGCTTTGCGTAAAAATATTGAGAAGTATGGCAATGAATCTATCTATCTCAACTATGGGACGGGAACGCTTGGTGGCACAATGACTCAATCTTGGCCACCAAGTTCAACAATGGTTGCTCGTTTTATGAATTGTATTGGGGGATATCTTAATCATTATGGCGATTATAGTACGGCGCAAATTGCAGTTGGTTTAGATTATACCTATGGCGGGGGCTGGGCTTTAGGCAATGGCATGGCTGATATTGAAAATAGTAAGTTAGTCGTACTGTTTGGTAATAACCCAGCAGAAACACGGATGAGTGGTGGTGGTTTGACTTATTGTATTGAGCAAGCTCGTCAAAAATCCAATGCTAAATTGATTATTATTGATCCGCGTTATACTGATACAGGGGCTGGGCGAGAGGATGAGTGGATTCCTATTCGTCCTGGTACAGACGCTGCACTTGTTTCAGCGTTAGCCTATGTGATGATTACCGAAGATTTAGTCGATCAGCCTTTCTTAGATAAATACTGTGTGGGTTATGATGAAAAAACCTTACCAGCGGGTGTACCTATAAATGGGCATTATAAAGCTTATATTTTAGGTCAGGGTGAAGATGGTATTGCAAAAAACCCAGAATGGGCAGCACAAATTACGGGAATTCCTGTAGATAAAATTATTAAGCTCGCTAGAGAAATTGGTGGCACTAAGCCAGCTTTTATTTCTCAAGGGTGGGGACCTCAGCGGCGTAGTAACGGCGAGTTGATTTCTCGAGCAATTGCGATGCTACCAATTTTAACTGGTAATGTTGGTATTCATGGTGGTAATACGGGAGCAAGAGAAAGTGCATATGCTATGCCATTTGTGCGCATGCCAACTTTAGAAAACCCTGTTCAAGCAAGTATTCCGATGTTTTTATGGACAGATGCGATTTTCCGTGCCCATGAGATGACCGCGTTAACTGATGGTATTAAAGGTGTTGATAAACTGACTGCACCAATCAAAGTGATTTGGAACTATGCGAGTAATTGTTTGATTAATCAACATGCTGATATTAATCGCACTCATCAAATTTTACAGGATGAAAGTCAGTGTGAATTGATCATCACTATTGATAATCATATGACTTCAACTGCTAAGTATAGTGACATTTTATTACCAGATTGTACAACATCAGAACAAATGGATTTTTGTTTAGATGCTTATATTGCGAATATGGATTATGTCATCTTTGCTGATCAAGTGGTAAAACCATCGTTTGAATGCCGCAATATTTATGACATGTTAAGTGATCTTGCTGAGAAAATGGGAGTAAAACAGCAATTTACTGAAGGTCGTACTCAAGAAGAATGGCTACGCCATATTTATGAGCAATCTCGTGAAAATATTCCCGAATTACCAACGTTTGATGAGTTTAGAAAACAGGGTATTTTCAAAAAAGTTGATCCAAATGGTTTTTATGTTGCCTACAAAGCTTTCCGTGAAAATCCAGAGGCAAATCCATTAGCTACACCTTCTGGAAAAATTGAAATTTATTCTCAGCGTTTAGCGGAAATTGCGCAAACATGGAAGCTAGAAAAAGATGAAGTGATTCATCCATTGCCAATTCATACAGATAGTTTTGAGCATTATGGCGATAAACTGATGGAAAAATATCCATTACAAATGACAGGCTTCCATTATAAAGCACGTACTCATTCCACTTATGGCAATGTTGATGTGATTAAGGCTGCCAATCCACAAGAAGTTTGGATTAATCCGATTGATGCACAGACACGCGGTATTAAAAATGGCGATATGATTCGTATTTTTAATGATCGAGGTGAAGTACAAATTCATGCCAAAGTCACTCCGCGTATTATTCCAGGTGTGGTTGCATTAAGCGAAGGTGCTTGGTATGCGCCAGATAGCAAAGGTGTCGATCATGCTGGTTGTGTCAATGTATTAACTACACAACGTCCATCGCCTTTAGCAAAAGGTAATCCACAACATTCTAATTTAGTTCAAGTTGAAAAAGTCTAAGGAGTGAGCTATGGAACAATATGGTTTTTATTTTGATTCAGATCGCTGTACAGGCTGTAAAACTTGTGAATTAGCCTGTAAAGATTATAAAGATTTAGATACAGCGGTTAATTTCCGTCGTATTTATGAATACAGCGGCGGGAATTGGATTGAAGATAACACAGGTTGCTGGAATCAAGATGTGTTTACTTACTATATGTCGATTTCTTGTAACCATTGTGATAATCCAGCCTGTGTAAAAGTCTGCCCAACAGGAGCAATGCACAAAAATGCAGATGGCTTTGTGATTGTCAATGAAGAAACTTGCATTGGTTGCCGTTATTGTCATATGGCTTGTCCATATGACGCGCCACAATATGATGCAACTAAAGGGCATATGACCAAATGTGATGGTTGTTATTCTCGTGTGAAAGCAGGGCAAAAGCCAATTTGTGTTGATGCCTGCCCGTTACGTGCATTAGATTTTGCTCCGATTTCGGAATTAAGAGAAAAATATGGCGAACAAGCCTCAATTGCACCTTTACCGCCAGCAGATCTTACTGCGCCAAATTTAGTGGTGAAAACAAATAAACATGCTCGCCCAAGTGGTGACACAACGGGTTTCTTAGCTAACCCAAGAGAGGTGTAAAATGAATGGATTACATGAATTACCTTTAGTCATTTTTACAGTATTAGCACAATCCGTTGTTGGTGCATTTTTAGTCTTTTCGATGGTGCTATTTACTACTCAAGATGTACATTATCGCCGTTATATTCATAAAGCGATGTTTGTATTATTAGCATTATTAAGTATTGGTTTCGTGGCTTCTATTGCACATTTAGGTTCTCCATTACGTGCGTTTAACTCGTTAAATCGCGTAGGCGAATCTATGTTAAGTAATGAAATTGCTACAGGAGCCTTGTTCTTTATATTTGCTAGTGTGTATTGGTTATTTGCGATGTTAGATAAATTACCTAAAGCCGTTGCAAGTTTATTGTTAGTTTTAGCTTCTGCTGTTGGTGTTATTTTTATGTACATGATGAATCAGGTTTATCATATTGCGACAGTACCAACATGGAATACGAGTTTCACTACTTGGGGCTTCTATTTAACTGTTATTTTAGGTGGTTTTACATTGGGTTATGCTTTATTACATACAGAACGTCCTGATGGTAAAGTAATTACTTGGGTGCCGACTGTCATTTCAATTATGGCATTTGTGGCGGCTATCGTTGCAATGTATCAAGGGGTTGCTTTAGCTGGTATTGTGACATCAGTGCAAAAAGCCACTGCTCTTGTACCTGACTTTGCGGTATTGACAGCGCTGCGTTTTTGCTTAATTGGTTTGGCTGTTGTGTTATTGTTTTATGTTGTACATAAACCAACTTCAATTATGAGTAAAATTATTGCTGTTTTCTGTGTACTTGCTGGTGAAATGATTGGACGTATGTTGTTCTATGGATTACATATGACTGCGGGCATGGCAGTAGGTGCTTAGCCTATAAGGTGGGGCAAGTTGTCACTTGCTCCATATTTTACTGATAAAGTGCGGTCTTTTTTTCACAATTTTCGGATGAATTTATGCAGACAGAACAATTACAATGGATCTCCGCTTCTGGGCGTTTATTAGGTACATTATTCTATTACACACCTGATGATCAACATTTAGCACCGATTATCGAATTTTTCCAACAAGCCGATTGGCAAAACGAATGGCAACCAAAACCTCATGCGGAAATTGTGCAGAAAATTACACAAGGAATGCATTCTGAGCAGTTAGCTATGGAATATCAAGGTTTATTTATTGGACCAAATACATTAATAGCGCCGCCTTGGGGATCGGTGTATCTTGATCAAGAATCAGTCATCTTTGGTGATTCATTACTGGCATTACGTGAATTTTTACGCCAAAATGAAGTCGCCTTTGTAACAGAACAAGATGAGCCAGAAGATCACATTGGTCTGCTGTTAATGCTCGCAGCTTACTTAGCAGAGAGACGTCCTGATTTGCTAAACGTATTTTTAGCGGAGCATTTTTTCACTTGGTCAACACGTTATTTACAACTCATGGCAGAACAGCAAGAGTCAGTATTTTATCAAGGTCTTGCTTTATTAACGCAGCTCACTTTGACTGATTGGCAGCAACAACTGGCAATTGAGGTACAACAAGTCCGCATATACCGTTAACGAAATTGAGCTTTATATGCCAAAATGTATTTCAGATAGTTCACAAAATCACCGCGATGAACGTTATTATGAGGCGTATTTAAGCCATCATAGGGTTTCTCGTCGTGGTTTATTACGTGGTCTATTGGGAGGACGCGAACAAGCCGTTAAGCAAGAAAAGCGCCAACAAAATCGCCCCCCTTTTGCGGCTAAAGAATCATTATTTGTTGAAATCTGTAATGGCTGTGGGGATTGTGTAAAGGCTTGTCCTTATGGTTTGATTCGTCTCATTGAGCATAAACCTGTCCTTGACATTGATTTCTCTGCATGTGATTTTTGTGCTCAATGTGCTGAAGTATGTGAGCGCCATGCTTTACATCGTGTTTTTCCCGCTGATACTGAACTTCGCCCTAGATTCAGTTCAAAATGTTTAACTCAGCAAGGGCAAAACTGCACAGAATGTCAACAAAAATGCCCTCAAAAAGCGATTGTTTACCAACAAAATAAGCTATTTGTGAATCAAGATTGCAATGGTTGCGGTGAATGCAAAGTGAGCTGCTTTGTGAGCGCGGTTACACTACAGCATTTATCTTTTGCATCTCATTTATAAATCAAACACATCTCCATCTCTTAATACATGCAGATGACCTTTACGACGTAGAAAACCACAGCGATCAAAATATTCCATCAACTGTACAACTAATTTACGTCCAAATTTCAATTCATCACGTAGCTGATTAACAGAAATAGCACCATGCTGAGCAATAAATTGTTTGACTAAACGAGAATAAGCATAAATAGTTTCGGTAAGGAAAAAACGATCTTTGACAATCGGAGTGAGGTAGCCCAGTTTACCTGCTTTGTAGAGAAAGTTTCGCATAACCGTTTCTTCTTGTGCTAACACGGCGGCTAAATCACGTACCCATAATGCTTGACCATTATTTTGTTCAAATTGCGCTAATACAGTTTGCCAGAGCTGTTGCTCTTGAACTGAAAACGATATTTTATGTTCGGGTAAATGTAACCAACCGCGAGTTTGTTGTAGTTTGCCTTGGTTTAATAGTTCATCAATAAAGTAATAAATTAATTTTTCAGGTTGATTTAAGGTTGCGATACGATATAAGCGTGCTTTACTAATGCCTAATTGGTCATTATGTTGCTCATGATATTGTGCAAGAGCAGCATGTAATTTCGCATATTGTTGCTGTTGATAATCGTGATTAAAGCACCAATCTTGAAAGCGTATTTGCTGATTTTCTTGCAATATATCAAGTAGTTGCTTTTCACATAATTGCTCCACCCACATTAAGGTCTGTGCAGGGATTGCTTTATGTTGTAAGTAAAGTGCGGTACGTTTTGCGCAAGTTTCTGCTTGTTGTAATTGCTGTAACAAAGCCAATCGTTCTGCGGTACGTTTGTAACGTTTTGGCGAGTTGATTTCTAACACTTTAGCACCAGCAATAACCTGTTTGGCATCAGCACTGCGCAAAATTAATTTATCTCCGTATGCTAAAAAGAGTGGTTTCTCCAAAATAATTTCAGCCAAACCTTGTTGCGTCGGATATAACTCTCTATTTTGCAATAAATTCAGTTTACCTGTAGAACGTGCGCAGGCGTGGTATAAATGTACTGATTGGCTTTCATTTAACGACATTTCAGCAGTGATTTGTACGCTAATACGCGCTGTTGCTGTTTGTGGTGCCTGTGAAAATAACCAATCACCACGTTCAATTAATGTACGATCTAAATCGGTGTGGATATTGAGGGCTAAGCGTTCACCTGCCATACCTTGTTGTGCCTGTTGATTTTGGCTATGAATGTTTTTTACACGTACAGTTTGGCCATTCGATAAATACAATTCATCATTAATTTTGACTTGACCAGCAAAGGCTGTGCCTGTGACTACTGTACCCGCGCCTTTCACACTAAATACACGATCAATAGCGTAGCGAAAAGGTCTATTTTGATCAGCTCGATTCGGGAGTTGTGCTAAATATTGACGTAATGCTTCGATTCCTTGTGCTGTTTTAGCAGAAGTAATAAAAAGAGGTGACTTGGCTAAAATGGGGTAGTTTGCTTTTAATTGCTGGGAAAGTTGGTCAATTTGACTTGAGGTTGCACGATCTGCTTTTGTAATAACGATGATAATTTGTGCTAACTGCAACAAACGTAAAATAGTGAGATGTTCTTCTGTTTGTGCCTGAATTCCTTCATCTGCCGCAACAATGAGCATGGCATAATCAATACCACCTAATCCAGCCAACATATTGACTAAAAATTTCTCATGACCCGGTACATCAATAAAACCTAAAGTGCGGTCTGTTTTTTCCAAATTTGTGAGTGGCAGATAGGCATAACCTAAATCAATCGTCATACCACGCTTTTTTTCTTCTGGTAAATGCGCTGTGTTCGTGCCAGTTAATGCTTGCAATAATGCGGTTTTGCCGTGATCGACATGGCCAGATGTAACGATAATCATGTTATTGTTTTCCTCAAATCAATTCTGCGTAATTTTATCATTTAGCCACAGAATGGCTAAGATTTTTTGTTATTGCTGATACGTTGTAGTCGGTATTAGGTGATGTTGTGATCCCGTTCACAATTATGTTAACAAAGCATTGTGATTAAAGAATAATCCTTCTAACCTCAAAGATAAATTTGAAAAGATACAGTGCGTTGTATATACCTATGCTGAGAATGAGGTAAAAATGAAAAAAATTATTTTAGATTGTGATCCCGGTCATGACGATGCAATTGCTATTTTACTTGCACATGGTAATCCTGAAATTGAGTTGTTAGCGATCACAACAGTTGTTGGTAACCAAACTTTAGAAAAAGTGAGTCGCAATGCGTTAGCAGTAGCCGAAATTGCCAATATCATTGATGTACCTATTGCGAAAGGTTGTGTACGTCCTTTAGTGCGTGAAGTTGAAGTGGCACCAAGCATTCATGGTGAATCAGGTATGGATGGTCCAGTTTTGCCTGAGCCAACTTTAGCATTAGATCCTCGCCATGCAGTAGATTTAATTATTGAATTAGTGATGAGTCATCCTGCGAAAACAATCACATTAGTACCAACTGGAGGATTGACTAATATTGCGATGGCAGTACGTAAAGAGCCGCGTATTGTAGAACGTGTCAAAGAAGTCGTATTGATGGGCGGTGGTTATCATACTGGTAACTGGAGTGCTGTAGCAGAGTTCAATATTAAAATTGATCCAGAAGCTGCACATATTGTGTTCAACGAAAAATGGAAAGTCACAATGGTTGGCTTAGATTTAACACATCAGGCGCTAGCAACCCCTGATGTCGTTGAGCAAATTGGACAAATCTCAACGAAACCCGCTAAATTTGTACTCGAACTGTTAGCATTCTTCGGCAAAATGTACAAACAAACACAGGGTTTTGATTATCCACCAGTGCATGATCCTTGCGCTGTTGCTTATGTTATTGATCCAACAGTGTGTACTACAAAAGCTGTACCAGTTAATATTGAGTTAACAGGCACCCATACTTTAGGAATGACGGTGGCCGATTTTCGTTACCCAATACCAGAAAATTGCCATACACAAGTCGCGATGAAATTAGATAAAGAAAAGTTCTGGCGCTTAATTTACGATGCGCTAAAACGCATTGGTTAAGTTAAAGAAAAGTAAGAGAAAGTAAAAAAGGGGGCATTTAAAATAATAGATTGCCCCATTATTAAAATGATTTTTTAAAGTTGTTTGAGCGTATCTAGCAACCGCTCTAAGCTAGCAAGACTACGTAAATCAAGCCAAATTTTTTCTTTTTCGACTCGGCAAATAATTGGCTGTGGTAAACGTTTAAAGTGATTTAAAAGTGCGGTCAATTTTCCAGACATTTCCGTAGAAAGAGTTACTGCAACTGAAGGAATTATTGCTAACGGCTGTGAACCGCTGCCAATTTGCGCTGAACTCTCTTCAATTTTCACTATATAATCATTACCTAATTTATCGTGTAATGCTGTTTTTAGCTTTTCCGCTTTAGCTAATAACTCATTAATAGGCTGGGTCAGCAAATAAAGTGCGGTCAATTTTTCACTTAATTTTTCAGGCTGTAAATACAAACGTAAGGTGGCCTCTAGACCAGCTAAAATCACTTTATCACAACGTAATGCACGTTTTAATGGATGGGATTGTAAACGCTCAATCCAGGCTTTTTTACCTACAATAATGCCTGCTTGTGGTCCACCAAGTAATTTATCGCCTGAGAAAGAAATCAAATTCACGCCTTGTTCCCATTTTTCTTGGACTGTTGGTTCTGCTGGCAAACCGTATTGCGTTAAATCAATCAAGGCACCGCTACCAAGATCAGTTATCACAGGTAAATTGAATTCTTTGCCTAATTCGACTAATTCTTGCTCACTAACAGATTTAGTGAAACCACAGATTTGATAATTACTGCTGTGAACTTTCATTAAAAAGGCAGTATTTTCGTTAATTGCGTTACGATAATCACTTAAATGAGTGCGATTAGTTGTGCCAACCTCGACTAACTTACAACCTGCTTGTTGCATAATATCAGGAATGCGAAACGCCCCACCAATCTCGATCAATTCCCCTCGTGAAATAATCACTTCTTTGCCTTGTGCAAAGGTCGCTAACATTAACAAAACCGCTGCTGCATTATTATTGACGACACAAGCGGCTTCTGCACCAGTTAGCTGGCAAAGGAGTCCACTAATATAGTTGTCACGATGGTTACGTTCACCTGCATGAAGGTCATATTCAAGCGCAACATTTTGCTGCATTGCTGTTAAAGCAGCATGTTGTGCTGCTTCTGCCCATAATGCACGTCCCAAGTTAGTATGCAATACTGTCCCTGTCAAATTATGCACAGACTGAATATTCACTTGCTGTTGTTGAATTAATTTGTGTCTAATTTCGTTAATAATGTGCTGAACATCAGTGAAAATTTGCGGTAATTGCTGATCACGTTTTATTGCCTTACGCCCCTGTTCAATTAAACTACGACAGACATTCACCACCGCAGTATGTCCAAATTGAGTAACTAATTCAGCACCTTCAGTCGTTTTTAATAGTTTGTCGATAGAAGGCAGTTGTTGATAAAGGGACATGAGTAATTCCTTTTTAGCTGACAAAATTGGTCTAATCATACTCGTTTTCACTTCAAAATTCAGTATTCAGCGTCAACAAAGACAGATTTTGTGATGTGCTTAAAAAAGTGCGGTCTGTTTTACGGAAATTTTCGTTGCTAACTTGAATCAAAAACATATTTACGTTAAAGTTCACCACACTTTCCTATACGGAGGAGCGTCGTTTCCGGTGAAGCGGCAGGACTTCAAATCCTGTTGAGGTTGCCAGCAATCTCGGGTGGGTTCGACTCCCATTCTCCTCCGCCAATCCATAAATCAATCTTCATCAAACCTCACCAAAATAATTAATAAAACCCAGTAAAATCAAGGTTTATCGCATTTTACATAGTGCAAAATTAATCAAACTTATTCATTCTAACCCACATTTTTAGTACTATAAATAGTACTATAATTTTAGAAAGAACCCATTTTAGTACTATTCACTCCCAAAATGAGAAAATAAAACTTTTAAATTATAGTACTAAAAATCTCGCAATGCCTTATATGATAAGGATTGAGTGCGTTTAGTACTATAATTTGAATATTCAAAAAATAGTACTATCTTGAGTATGCTTTCTAAAAATAACTCTTTCTACATGGAGTTTTTTTATGGCTAGATTAGTGAAGAAACTAACAGACAGCGAGATTAAAAACGCAAAAGCGAGTAGCAAACCACTATATGATGGTGATGGGCTATTTTTAGAAGTATCAAGTAGGGGGGCGAAATTATGGCGTTTTTGATACGCTCAGCCTTACACCAAAAAACGCACGACAATAAGCTTAGGCACCTATCCTGACTTGTCTTTATCACAAGCCAGAGCCCGCTTTACAGTTAGCCAAACCTTTAAACTCACTGGACAGAAGAAAGTAATAGTGAGGCACTGATTAAGGCGTTTAATGAGTGGGTCAATGAGTTTGGTTATCACTCAAGAGAAGAAAGCCAAGTAATAGACCTGGTGAGTGGCTTTTTACAATGCTTTACTTCTCGTTTTGTAGATTTTCCTTTTAATCCCAATCAGCCAGAGCCAAAAGATACTGCAGGTTATCGAATATTGGCAGAGGTAGAAAAGGACACGGACGAGAAGTTTTACATATTCCCACAAGTCTATATTCAAGATGTAATCAAAGGGTTTAATGAGAAACAGGCAAATGAGATTTTGCTTAAATCTGGCTTATTGGTTGTAAGTAAGGATAAAGGCTATCGTTATACAACGAGATTACCGCATAAAATCGACCCTAAGCGCACAAGATGTTATTTACTTATCCAGACTGCAGAATTTGAGGAGGAGGTCTGTAAGAGCGATTGATTGGCTTTTATTTTAGTAAAAGACTTTTTATTCTTTCAGATGAATATACTACATGACATATTTACAGTATTTACAATAAATTTAAAAAGTGGTTAACTAACTCAAATTTAAAAAATTGAGTTGAAAGCTATGAGAATATCAAAACCTAAAACATTAAGTGAGCTAATGGAATTGCTAAAAGATACCAGTATTGAAGATATTTTGGATTTAGCAAAAGTGAATGTTACGAATGATAAGGGGCAGTATTTGCACTGGCATAAATTTAAGCGTATTTACCCTAAAAAGTCAGAGTTGCATTGGCTTTTCACAAAGATGAGTAGAAGTTCTTTAATGACTTATATCGCTATTGGTGATATTAGATTCTCTTTTTGCGTTCCTAGCTCGTTACAGTCATTATTACATTACATTGATAAGAATAGTGGTGGAAGTGTAGGCACTGATAATTTAACGGGATTAAGTAAGCCCGAGCAAAATCATTTTTTGTTGAAATCATTAATTATGGAAGAGGCTATTACATCAGCACAGCTTGAGGGTGCGGTAACAACTCGGAAAGTAGCAAAAGAAATGCTTGAAACAGAAAGAGCACCCAAAACTAAAGATGAAATGATGATCTTAAATAACTATCGCTTAATGCAACAGGCGACCAAGTTAAGAAATGAACCTCTTTCAATAGAAATGATTTTAAAACTTCATTGTACAGCAACGCATAATGCTATTGAAAATAACGCAGTCGCAGGTGAGTTTAGACAAGATGATGAAATTTATATTGCTGATTATGATGGAAATAAGGTTCACCAACCACCTTCCCACAAAGATTTAATTAAATTAATGACAGATTTTTGTGATTTTGCGAACCAGAATCATAACGGTGAGAACACATTGTTTATTCACCCTGTGGTAAAGGCAATTATTCTCCATTTTCTTATTGGCTATATTCATCCTTTTGGTGACGGCAACGGAAGAACCGCAAGAGCTTTATTTTATTGGTTTATGTTAAAAAGTGGTTATTGGCTGTTTGAATATATTTCAATTAGTAGGTTACTTAAAGATGCGTCTAGTTCGTATGCTAGAGCTTATATTTATACAGAAACTGATGATTTAGATATGACTTATTTTCTGTATTATCAAGCAGAAATTATTAAGCGTGCTATTGATGACCTAGATAGATATATCAATGATAAACAAAGTCGGTTTAAGGAATTTACCGCTATCATTTCCAGTTATACTAAAAAAGAGAATCTTAACCATAGACAGATACAAATATTACAAAAGGCAGTAAAAGAAACAGGACATATCTTTACGGCTAAAGAGGTCAGTAATGAGTATGGTATTTCTGAGAATACAGCAAGAGCAGATTTAAACACTCTGCTAAACTTAAGGTTACTAGGGAAGATAAAAATAGGACAAACTATTGGTTACATTTCTCCTAATGATTTAATTGAACGATTAAAAGTGTAGTAGTTACATAATCCAAAAGCACCTAAATGGTGCTTTTTTATTGCCTAAAGATGTCGATAGAAAAGGAATTGATATTGATTGAGTTATTTACCAGTGATTGTGGCATAAATAAAGCCTGATATAACAAGGAATTAGATTAAAAGGTACTCCTGACGGGAGTGGGCTTTCCACGGGGCTGGACGCGCGCGGTTTTTGGCAGTTTTTTGAATTTCTAGGCATCATCATCTTATGTAAAAATACTCTTAAAGTATCCATATCTATCAATCTAGAGAAAGGGGGGAGGCTAAATTTCTACAGCTTTTCACTTTAGAAACCGCCCCCTTAACTTAATTTTTACAACCGCGAAATTAAAATTTTCAGGTATGGGGAGGGGTGGGTAAAAAGTTCTAGGAAAAAGCCCTGAATACCGCCCCGTCAACTCTTTTTTATCGCTATTCCAGTTTTTCGACCTTTTTTACTCTTTGAGGCGGATCACAAAACACATAATGGATGTTTGTTTATATAACGTTATTGTCTTAATATTAAAAATCGACTTTTTATAGAGGTGATTTTGTTGAATTTAGTGTGGGAGTTGATAAACAAAGTCTTCTGGTGATCTGTGCTTTGTGGTTAGTGGATTTAATATTAAGGAAAAAAATATGGATAACTTAAAAGTTGTACTCTTCTCCGATGTCAATTTAGACGATCCATTCTTTGATAGCTTAAAGAAAGATTATAAAGAGTTTTCTAACTGGTTTCGAAGAAAGTCAAACGAGCGGGCTTATGTTTTATATAACGATAATAACCTGATAGAAGGCTTTTTATATTATAAATTTGAGAGTGATGTAGAAGATGTAAACCCACCTATTCGAGGAAAATCTGTGATGAAAGTGGGGACGTTTAAGTTTAATCCTGTAGGAACATTAAGAGGACAAAGGTTTATAAAGAAAATATTAGATATTGCCGTAACAAACCATATTGATATAGTTTATCTTACTGTTTTTGAAAAACATGAGGCATTAATCGACTTGTTCAAATTCTATGGTTTTGAGAAGAATGGAGAAAAAGTTAGCCAAAACGGGACTGAGCTTGTTTACCTAAGAGATCTCCATGTGTTCAAGAACCATATTTATCAGGACTACCCTTTCATTCATCAACAAAACGCTAATAAATATCTACTTGCCATAAGACCTGAATATCACACAAGAATGTTTCCAGAATCAAAATTATTTGGAGAATCTCCAGATATTATTAAAGATGTGTCACATTCAAATAGCATTCATAAGATTTATATTTCCGCTGCTTATAACGCTACTGATTTAAAATGTGGTGATATTATTGTGATTTATAGAATGACTGATATCGCAAAGAGAGCTTATTACAGATCTGTATTATCCTCCGTTTGCGTAGTAGAAAATGTGCGTCATGTTAGCGAATTTAAAACACTCTCTGAATATCTTAAATATTGTCTAAAATTTAGTGTATTTACAGAGCAAGAGTTATCCCGTTTCTACTATGAAAAATATCCTGAATATGTAATTAGATTCACATATAATTTAGCGTTGCCTAAAAGAATTAATCGGCAATCCTTGCTTGACAATGGAATTATTCAAGATAAAAATAGAATAGTACTACATCCAATTTCGGACGAAAAATTTAACAAAATTATATATTTATCAAAAGCCAATGAAAGTTTTATTATCGATTAAACCTGAGTTCGTAGAAAAAATCATCTCAGGTGAAAAAAAATTTGAGTTTAGAAAATCGCTACCAAAACGCGAAGGAATAACAACAATTGTCGTTTACTCCACAATGCCAGTTGGAAAAGTGGTCGGTGAATTTAAGATTAAAGATGTGATATCCTATACACCAGAATCACTCTGGGAAAAAACAAAAGAATTTTCTGGTATTACCAAAAATTTCTTTGATGAGTATTTTTCCACAAGAGCTTTAGCGCATGCTTTTGAAATTGACTCATTCAAATTATACGATGAGCCATTAGCAATTTCAGATGTTATAGCTTCTGGCACACCTCCACAGTCTTATTGCTACATTAATTAATCAACAAACCGCCACACTGGCGGTTTTCTCTACTCTCAATTCGTTAGCCAATCAAATCCCCCAATTTTTGATTCAATAATCACTTTGTGCTTTGTTTTGATGTATTAACCTCCTATTTTCTTCAGTCTACTTAAAATGTCATTTTTAAAAACAACCCCATGTAAATGATCATTAATAACTAATTTTTTATCCGTACTCATACGAAGATAATCCGTATTGTTATTGTCCGATATGTAAATTTGTACAACGCTTATTAGCAAATAGATAAGAGTGAGGTACTTCACCGTTAGGAAAATTATCTTAACGTATACATGATAGGTTCAGCCAATGGCTGACACCCTTTTAACAAGTTTTAATTAGTCCTTTTTTATAATGTAAAGAAACTCATTTTTATAGAGGGATATTAGGCATAAATAAAGTATAAAAAACAATCAAAAATAAGGGATAAAAACAGTTTTTGTTACCTGTTTTGTTACCTATTTTTATTTGTTTAAAATAAATCTATTTATATTCAAATAGTTAGGCTCTAAATTCAACTCCCATTCTCGACATAGTGGTTAGATTTTTTGATTGATAGCAGTATACCGTCTTGAATGGAGTTGTTTGTTACTGTATCAAAATATAGCAACTGGTTTAAAACGATAATGTTGGGTTAAATCAGTTTTTTCTTTATTTGAAGTTCTGATTGCTGTTTTTTTAATCAAAAATGGGATTGTTTTAGTTGAAAATAAATTGGTCATGAAATAGACTGTGCCGAATTTTTTCATAACAAAAAACACCTTTTTATTCAGGTCGTTAGGAATTTTTTATGCGCCATTTTCCTTTATTTGTGCTGTTGACAGCGACAAGTTTGAGTTCAGCAGCGAATTTATCGCCTTTAGAGCAAAAAGCATTAGACCAGCTTGATGCGACCCAGCAACAACGCCAACAAGCGTTGGAAGTCCAAAAGTCCAATCAGTTTTCAGCGCAATCGGATGTGCAATTTGACAAGCCACCCTCGAGTGAGTTTCGTTTACCTGTTGCGGAATC
>NZ_JBHUFP010000007.1:31489-96491 GCF_042681465.1 Pasteurella oralis | reverse complement strand
AATTTCAGTAAAGCACCTATTAAGACTTCATTTAATTTTTTTATATGAAATGTATCAACAAGTGCCCACACAGATTGTCTGTTTGATTGTTAAAGAACAAAAAAGAAATTGGTCGGCGAGATAGGATTTGAACCTACGACCCACTGGTCCCAAACCAGTTGCGCTACCAAGCTGCGCTACTCGCCGACTAGAAAAATTTGGGGTGGCTAATGGGACTTGAACCCACGACAACCGGAATCACAATCCGGGGCTCTACCAACTGAGCTATAGCCACCATATTTTGTTTTCATTGCATTGAACCTCTGGCACGCTCGACAGGATTTGAACCTGCGACCTTTGGCTCCGGAGGCCAACGCTCTATCCAACTGAGCTACGAGCGCTCATCGCGTCGTTGCGGGGCGTATATTAATGAGTTCCCAAACACTTGTCTAGTACTTTTTTGAAAAAAAAACTCATTAGATAGTTTTTTGTTCAATCTGAACAGGAGTTATTAAATATACGCCTATCTTTCATTAATTTAAAGCAGTTTGATTATTTTTACGTGAATTAAATATCAATAAAAATAATAGTGCAAAGAAAAATCCTATAAGCGCACCATATATTCCCCAGCACAAACGATTTGGTGAGACTGGCTTAATTGGCTGAGTGGGTTGTTTTGCATAACGATAAGCAGTAAATTGTTCATCTAATGGACTCACTGCTCTCATCATTTGTAGCTTACCTTGCCAATCTTGCGTAGAATCAACCACACTTTGTGCATTTCTGCCTAAATTAAATTCCGTTGCATTCTTAACCCGCTCAAACACAACTTTCCACTGTGTAATTAAATTACTATAAACAACTTTACGTGTTTCTTGATTGACATAATCAACAAATGTAGCAAGCAATTCTGTCGCTAATTTCGGATTTTCAAGTTCCAGACTCACTGTATCTGCAAATTCATTAGAATTAGCCATTTGAAATTTTATACTACTAACTAACTTTTCTAATAATGCAAGATCAATGTGCGTTTCACCAGTTTGTTTCTGTTTATAATACTCACTGGTTTGCCAAAAATAACGAATTCTATTTTCTGATATCAATTGTCTTGTAAATTCGTTATAAACAATTTCTGTATCGTCTAGCACATTATCTTTATTCTTAATGAATTGGTAGGTGGAAGAAAGTGAGTAATAATTGCCTAATGAAACAACATCGGGTCTTTCGACTTTTGCTTCAACAATCCAAGATTTGCTAACAGAAAAACTACTTCCGTAAGCAATGACAGCTCCTAATACTGTAACGCCAATAATAGAAAATAGATTTTTTAACAAAGTGCGGTCAATTTTTTCAAAATTTTCTGTTTGAGTCATTATTTGTTCCTTGTCTGAATGCGTTTTGCTCTACGCTTCATTCGGCGAATCCAACGTGTAATCCGCCATGCTCGAGTAATTGAGTAAGAGTACATAAAAAATAAAAGAATAAATCCACCAAACATGAACCATTCATTGATATAAAAAATTTCACCTAGAATCCCAATTGTTGCACAAATTACAGCAGCAAAAGTAATTAATAAAAATGCCTGCCTTGAAGTTAAACCTGCTCGCATCATAAGATGGTGAACATGTAGACGATCAGGGTGGAAGGGACTTTTGCCTTTACGTAAACGGCGGTACATAATTGCGACCATATCAATTAATGGAATCGCAATGATCCAAAGTGCTGTAACGGGATTCATTGGATGTCCTTTGCCCTGCGTACTCAACAATAAAATCCAAATAATAGTAAAACCAATAAGAGTGCTTCCAGCATCTCCCATAAATACTTTAAATTTAGCGCCCAGAGGAATACCGAGATTCATCATAAAATAAGGTAAGATAGCAATAATTAATGCAAAACTCCAATAAGCTAAATCAAGCTGGTTATCCATCACTAATAAAATACCAATTGAAGCAAACGCAACACTAGATAGTCCACCTAATAAGCCATCAATACCATCAATCATGTTAAAAGCATTAATTGCTGCAATAGTTGCTAATACGGTGATAATTAAGCCGATTGATCCTAATGTGAGTTGGAAAGGTCCAATAATCTGTCCTAAATGATCTAAATATAAATTACCAAGATCAATCATGAGCACCGCCAATATCGCTTGAATTCCTGCGCGTAAAAACGGGCTGATATCAAAACGATCGTCAATTATGCCAATAACTAATAAGACAAAAATACTAAATAGATAAAGTGCAGGTAAACGCATTTGTTCCCATTCTAATAGATAGAAACAAAGGTTACCGACAAATAAAGAAATACCGCCAATGAGTGGAATCGCGCCTTGATGTCGCTTACGATAATTTGGTTTATCAACTAAACCAAGCTTATTAGCAATAGGTCTCATCACTAATAATGTAAAAAAAGCACCTAAAAAAGTAACAAATAAACTCAATAGCATTGAATCTTTCCTTTGAATTTTATGCGCGAAGAATACCATAAAGCCTTTTTCTTCCATAAATATTTTTATCTATTTACCACTTTTTACAGTAAAATAAAAACAATTTGACGTGTAACTTAGGATTTTATTATGACAACATCAGCATCTTTATTTCAACGCGCGCAACAAACTATCCCCGGTGGAGTAAATTCACCCGTACGAGCATTTAAAAGTGTTGGCGGTACACCTGTTTTCATTGAAAAAGCGCAAGGTGCTTATATCTTTGATGCTGAAGGGAAACAATATATTGATTATGTGGGTTCGTGGGGACCTATGATTCTTGGGCATAACCATCCAGCCATTCTCAATGCCGTAATAAAAACCGCAAAAAATGGCTTAAGTTTTGGTGCACCAACACCGTTAGAGATTGAGCTTGCTGAACTAGTCTGCTCGCTGATTCCTTCTATGGAAATGATACGTATGGCCAGCTCTGGTACAGAAGCAACAATGTCGGCTATTCGTCTAGCTCGTGGTTATACTGGTAGAGATAAAATTATTAAATTCGAAGGTTGCTATCATGGACATGCCGATTCATTATTAGTAAAAGCAGGATCTGGCGCTCTTACTTTAGGTCAACCAAACTCTCCTGGTGTACCTGCTGATTTTGCTAAACACACTTTAACTTGTCATTACAATGATCTTGAATCCGTCAAACAAGCATTCACACAATTTCCAAACGAAATTGCTTGTGTCATTGTTGAACCCGTTGCAGGTAATATGAATTGTGTCCCACCCAAAGCAGATTTTTTACAAGGTTTACGTACTCTCTGCGATGAATACAATGCGGTGTTTATTATTGATGAAGTCATGACAGGTTTCCGTGTTGCTTTAGGTGGCGCACAATCTTATTACAATGTGAAACCTGATTTAACTTGTCTTGGCAAAGTCATTGGAGGCGGTATGCCGGTTGGTGCATTTGGTGGTAAAAAAGAAATTATGCAATTCATTGCTCCACTAGGTCCTGTTTATCAAGCAGGCACCTTGTCAGGTAATCCGATTGCAATGGCAGCGGGATTAGCTTGTTTAAATGAACTAAAAAAATCAGGTAATGAACAACGTCTTGCGATACAAACTGAAAAGCTTGCGCTCGGTTTAAAAACACTAGCAGATAAATATCAAGTTCCCTTTGTTGTGAATTATGTTGGTGGCATGTTTGGTTTATTTTTTACCGATAAAGCTGAAGTATCCTCCTATCAAGACGTAATGGCAGCTGACACGCAAAAATTTAACTTTTTCTTCCATAAAATGTTAGAACAAGGTATTTATCTTGCCCCTTCTGCTTTTGAAGCTGGTTTTATGTCTTTAGCTCATTCAGAACAAGACATTGAATCCACACTACGAGCCGCAGATATTGCATTTGCAGCCCTAGCCAGCAATCAATAACAAAATATGACAAAAACAAGACCGCACTTTAATAAGTGCGGTCACTTTTTATCAAATTTTAGCGCAGGACTTGATAAAGCCGTTCTTCTAACTGCGCTCTTTCACTGACAGTAAGAGCTTTATTCTGACTATTAGTTAAAATAAAGAAATCTTCTGCCCGCTCACCAATCGTAGTAATTTTCGCATTAAGCAAATTCAATTTTAACTCGCTGAATACTTGACTCACTTTAGCTAACAAGCCCGTTTGATCTAACGCAAATAACTCCATTTCTGTTTGATCTGTTCGGTTTTCTTTCAAAAAGCGAATCTCTGTCTTGACGCTAAAATGAATCAATTTAGGATTAGGCAATATGGTATTTTTTATTGGTTGAGGCGTTGAAAGTGCTTTATTCAGCGCTTTTTCTAAACTGCGACGACGTTCAAATTTTGCTAACTTACCATCTAATTCAGTCACAATAAAACTATCAAAAACATAACCATCATGACTAGTAATAATTTGTGCATCATGAATACTGAATTTTTTGGCACCAATCGTTGTCACAACTTTGTTAAATAAGTTCGGTTGGTCTTTACAGTACACAAAAATTTCAGTACCACCTTCTGAAAATCGGTTACTGATTTTAACTAATAATTCTTCATTTAATTCAGATAATAATTGTGTATGCCATGCAATTTGTTTTGGTGTATTACGTAAAAAATATTCATCTGGACATCTTTGCCAAATCTCAGTGATCTGCTGTTGATTATGTGCACTATTCTGTGCTAACAACAATGCCAATGCTTGTTGACGATGTGTATCAATTTTTTGTTGATGATCAAGTAAGCAATCCATACCTTGATCAAATTGTTGGCGAGTAAATTGGTATAAGGTTGCAATTAATGTGCGTTTCCAACTGTTCCATAACGTTTCATTCGTCGCACAAATGTCAGCAACAGTTAAACAAGTCAGATAATCTAAACGTACTTGATTTTGTACTGCGGCGGCAAACGCTAATACAACTTCAGGATCATGAATATCTCGTCTTTGCGCAGTCACTGACATTAATAAGTGTTGCTTTACTAACCATACTAATGTATGAATCTCACGCTGATCAAAACCATGTAATTCGGCAAACGCTGCCACATCAACGGCACCAAGCTCAGCATGATCGCCGCCTCTGCCTTTTGCAATATCATGGAATAATGCAGCAATATACAGTAAAGTGCGGTCAGTTAAGTATGGGAATATTTGACTGCATACAGGATGAATTTGTTGACTTTCAGGATCTAAAAAATATTCCAATTTCAATAAAGTACGTAACGTATGTTCATCAACAGTATAACAATGAAATAAATCAAATTGCATTAATCCTGCAATATGATGCCATTGTGGTAAATAAGCGTTTAATACACCATATTTATGCATAGGTACTAATGCTCGCTCAATTGCTTTAGGTTGATTAAATAAACGTAAGAATTTTTCTCGAGCAAGCGGCAAATCACTCAAATATCCGACTAATTGTTCAAGTGCAAGATGTAGCTGACGCAACGTTGAAGAATGAATATCAGCTTGATGATATTGTGTCAAATGAAAAAAAAGATCGAGAATTTGTTCCGGTTGTTGCACAAAAACCTGAGGCTGTCGTAAACAAATCGTATTATTTACTAATTGAAAATAACTATCTAAGATTTGTATTTGAGTAGTTTCATCAGTTTGTAAAAAATGTTCACGATAATGTTTTACTAACAAATCACTTAATAACGAAATTGTTTGCAAGGCTTGAAAAAATGTTTTCATCATTTTCTCGACCCCTTGATTTGCATCTCCTTCAAACCCTAATAATCCAGCAACTCGAATTTGTCGTTCAAACAAAAGCCGATTGTCATAGCGTTTTAAAATTAAATGCAAAGCAAAACGTACTTGGAATAAGAATTGCTGACTTTCTTGTAACAACTCGTATTCTTCAGGATAAATAAAACCTGATTTTAAAATATCATCTAAGTTTTTCGCGCCAGTATGGCGTAATGCAATCCAATACAATAAATGCAAGTCACGTAAGCCACCCGGACTGTGTTTAACATCAGGTTCAAGGTTATAACTTGTATTATGATAACGTTGATAACGTGCAGCACGCTCTTGTGTTTTAGCCTTAAAAAACGCATCACATGGCCAAAAGTCAGCTTGTTGGACAAGACGTGTTAATTGATTAAATAGTGCTTGATTACCAGTTAAATAACGCGCTTCTAACAAGTTCGTCGCGATAGTAATATCTTGCAGCCCCTCTAATTTACATTCAGCCAAAGTGCGTACTGCATGCCCTACATCAAAACCACTATCCCATAAAAATTGTACGAATTGACTAATTTTCTGTGTGGTTTCTTGATCCAATTTTTGCTCTGTTAAGATTAAAAAATCCAAATCTGACAAAGGGAACATTTCTTCACGACCATATCCCCCAACTGCGATAAGGGTTAATTGTGAATGATCTGCTAACTGAAATTGTTGCCAGAGATCGCACAAAAGTTGATCACAAAATAACGTGCGATTTGCAATTAATTCATATACTGAAAAGTCTGTAAAATGTTGCTGTTCAAAGCGCTTTAAACTTTCTTTCTGAATTTTGACTGCACTTGCACATAATGTTGTGACAGGAGAATATGAAAAAAGCATACTTGCCTCAATATCAATATAAAAAATGGCTGAAAGTTCGGCCATATTATTTATCTTATTTACTGATTAATCATAATACGTTCAATACGTCCTGCCGCAATTTCTTCATCGCGGATGGTCATGACTTCACAACCCGTTTCCGTCACGACAAGCTGATGTTCATATTGTGCAGAATGGCTACGATCTTTTGTTTTGACGGTCCAGCCATCCTTCATTAAGCGCACTTCTTTTTTGCCTGCATTGATCATGGGTTCAATTGTAAACACCATACCCGGCTGTAATATCACACCACCATCATCGGCATAATAATGTAATACTTGTGGCTCACAATGAAACTCCGATCCAATACCATGTCCACAATATTCACGTACAACGCTAAATCCTTGGCTCTCAGTATATTTTTGTACTGCACGACCAATTTCATTTAAACGTATACCCGGCTTAACTGTTCTTAAGCCAACATACAAAGCTTCTTGTGCCGCTTCACAAAGTTTTTTACTACGCAGATTAGTTTCGCCAACAATATACATTTTCGAATTATCACCAAAATAACCCTCTTTGATAACTGTGACATCAATATTAACAATATCACCATACTTGAGAATTTTATCTTCACTTGGAATCCCATGGCAAACAACTTCATTAATAGAAATACAAGTCGCTTTAGGAAAACCGTGATAACCAAGGCAAGCTGGAATGGTTTTTTGCTGCTCTACCATATATGCATGACAAATACGGTCTAATTCGCCTGTACTCACACCTGCTTTAACATAAGGTTCAATCATCACTAATACATCTGAAGCCAGTTTACAAGCTTCACGCAATTTCACAATTTCTTCTTCTGTTCTTAATGGAATTGCCATATTAAAATTTTTCTCCATAAAACTCAGTTGTACAAGAATTATAACACCATCTCCCGCAAAAATCCTTGATAAATTCTTGAACGGATTAGTTGGTTATTAGATAATACACAAATTCAATTGAAATTATAGTGAGATAAATTATGACAGATATTTCCGTGCCACTGATCTTCACTGACGCGGCTGCGAATAAAGTAAAAGCACTTATTAGCGAAGAAGAAAATCCAAACCTAAAATTACGCGTATATATTACAGGTGGCGGTTGTAGTGGTTTCCAATATGGCTTTACTTTTGACGAAAAAGTCAACGAAGGAGATCTTACTATTGAGAAATCGGGTGTACAGTTAGTTATTGATCCAATGAGTCTACAATATCTTATTGGTGGTACTGTCGATTATACCGAAGGTTTAGAAGGATCGCGCTTTATCGTCAATAATCCCAATGCGTCCACAACCTGTGGCTGCGGTTCATCATTCAGTATTTAATATGGACTTTCAATTTATTTCTCAATTAGGCACCATTGTGGTTCAGTGTTCTATGGGACACGAAGCCGTTGCTAACTGGTTTAATAGTGAAGTGCGGTCAAATTCGGATAAAATTCAGTGCGCACTTCATCAAATCCAAACGCTCAAGCCGCAACAAGAACTCACTTTAATCGGTCACGAATATACGCTGTTTATTAATCAACAAGAAATCATGGTACGTGCCAATAATTTAGCTGTTGATAGCGATCAGCCTCTTGAAGATGACTTCCATTATTATGATGAAGAAAGCATTGCTTTTTGTGGCACTGATGATTTTATTCATTTCTTACAATCTTATTTAGATTTTATTCAGCAATAATTCATCGCCTCAACTCGAGAATGTCCTATGTCAAAAGCGAAAAAAACGAAACTAACACAAAGAAAACCTTGGTGTATTTTTTTCATTAAAGTCGCCTTCACTTTGACTTGCCTGCTGACCTTCTATGCGGTGTATTTGGACTGGCAGATTAGGACGAAAATGAATGGACAAATTTGGCGACTTCCAGCAGAAGTATATAGTCGAATTGAAAGTATTCGTCTTGAAGATAACCTGGCATTTGAGCAAGTAAAACAACTATTATTAGATAATGAATACCGCCAAACTAAGCTCATTGCCGCACCTGGCGATTTTAAAATTGAAGACAATACTATTGTTTTATTACGCAGAGCTTTTCCCTTCCCAGTACAACCAGAGGCACAACGTGTTTTCCGTTTACGCTTTCAAAATGGACAATTAAATGTCATTGAAGATTTAATTAACCAGCGTACTATTTCAGAATTTCGTCTAGCCCCTAAATTGATTGCGATGTTGCAATCAGATAAAGAAGAGCGTCTTGCCATTGCGCTACAAAATTATCCACGCTTACTCATTGACGCATTATTATTAACTGAAGATCGCCGCTTTTACCAGCATGAAGGCATTAGTTTGCTTGGCATCGCACGTGCGACAATTACCAATATCCAAGCAGGGCATACGGTACAAGGTGGTAGTACCTTAACACAACAGCTCGTCAAAAATCTTTTTCTGAGTAATGAACGCACCTTAACACGTAAAATCAATGAAGCCTTAATGGCGGTTATTCTTGATTGGCGTTATGACAAAAATCGGATTTTAGAAACTTATCTGAATGAAATTTATTTAGGGCAAAGTGGTGATACACAAATCCATGGTTTTGAGTTAGCCTGTCATTTTTATTTTGGACGCTCAACACGCGAAATTAGTCTTGACCAAATTGCTTTATTAGTCGGTATGGTAAAAGGACCTTCTTTATATAATCCATGGCGTAATCCTAAAAATGCTTTAGAGCGTCGTAATGTGGTTTTGCGTTTGTTATTAGAGCATAAAGTAATCGGCGACGAACTTTACCAAATGCTAGTTCAGCGCCCATTAGGAGTGCAAGAACGCGGGCAAATAACACGTAAATACCCTGCCTTTATGCAAACACTGCAAGCAGAACTACGCGAGCAATTAGGTGAAAGTAAAGCCAGTAATTTATTAGGGGCACGTATTTTTTCGACTTTAGATAGCAAACAACAGACTCATGCTGAAAATGCCGTTGTCAGTGCGACTTCTACTTTGCAAGCGAAGCATAAAAATCCACATTTACAGGCAGCAATGGTTATTGCAGATTATCGTTTAGGTGAAGTCCGTGCATTAGTTGGTGGCTTACAAACACAATATGCAGGTTTTAACCGCGCATTAAGTGCTAAACGTCAAATTGGTTCATTAGTTAAACCTTCTATTTATTTAACCGCACTTGCACAACCAGATCGTTTTCGACTAAATACACCAATTCAAAATCAACCAATCACGATTAATATTAAAGGGAGCCCACCTTGGCAGCCGCGTAATTATGATCGCAAATATAGTGGCTCAGTCATGTTGATGGATGCTCTTGCTCGTTCATTAAATATTCCAACTGTGAATATTGGTATGCAAGTTGGTTTAACTAATGTTATTGAAACACAACAAAAAATGGGCTGGGATAAAATAAAAATTCCTAAAGTACCATCAACTTTATTAGGTGCTTATGCTATCTCACCTTATGAAGTCACACATTTATACCAAGTCATTGCGAACCAAGGGCAAAAAATCCCATTAGCGACTATTGATAGTATTACTGATCAACAAGGTAACTTATTATATCAACGTCGTTTAGAACCAGAACAAGTGGTCCCTGCAGAAGCCGCCTACCAAACATTATATGCCATGCAGCAAACCGTTGAACGTGGCACAGCACGTAGCTTACAAAATCAATTTGCTCATTTACATTTAGCGGGAAAAACCGGCACAACAAATGATGCAAGAGATACTTGGTTTGTAGGTATTGATGGTACACACGTCACTACGGTTTGGTTAGGGCGTGATGATAATGCAGAAACCAAACTGACAGGTGCTTCTGGTGCGTTACAAATCTATCGTGACTATGTACAACGTAACGTCACTCTCCCTCTTAGCTTAGCGCCATTAACAACAATCAAATGGGTCGGCATTAATGAACATGGGGGGTGGGATTGTACAAGCCCACGTAAAATTCCAGTGTGGATAAATAAGGAGCAATCTTTCTGTCAATCTACTGAGTCCGCACCACGTCAACCTAGTGTTTGGGATGTTCTCAGCCCTGAACATAATTCATCGGATCAGTTAGCGCCAGTAGAAGAAGCCACTGCAAACTAATACAAAAAGTGCGGTCAAAATTTTTAAAATTTCGACCGCACTTATGGTTATAATAGGTGAATTATAAATTTTTCAACTTATCTAAAGAAGGCGCAAAATAGTAACTGCCAGTCACTGCTTTCGTAAAACCTAACAAGCGATCGGTTTTACCGTCTTTCTCACCAAACATATTCAATAATTGCTGTTCAATATTATATAAAGTGGCGCAATAGGCAATAAAGAACAAACCATGTTTACCACTCGCTGTACCATAAGGTAAACTTTGACGTAAAATTTTCAGTCCCACGCCATTTTCTTTTAAATCGGTACGACCTACATGGGAAGTATCTAATTTATCTTCTAATTCAACACTATCTGGTTTAGTACGACCAATTACCGTTTCTTGTTTTGCTGTCGTTAACTTTTCCCATTTAGTTAAATTATGTTCATAACGCTGGGTAAATACATAGCTTCCACCTATATCATCCCCCTGCGCAATTAACGCTACTTCAGCACGTTTAGCATCTTGCGGATTTTCAGTACCATCAACAAAACCGGTAAAATCACGTTCTTCAATCCAACGAAAACCATGAATTTCCTGTTCAACATGAATAGCACCACCAAAAGCTGCTATCGCCGCTTGTGCAACAGAAAAGTTAACATCAGGACGTAATGACTGAATATGGACTAATAGATCATATTGTGTCGCTGGCGCAGAAGCATCCCCCTTACCTAAAGTAACAAAAGGCTTTAATTCTTTTGCACTCTTTTCACCCGCTAATTGTTTCCAAACTTTATCGCCAAAAGCAACCACTGCACCTAATCTGGCATCAGGAAATTGTTGCTGTAATTGCACAAGTCTGTCGCAGAACTGGCGACTTGCCTCAGGAATCACAGATAAATCAGTGATATTCGCTTCTAAATAAATTGCTGCTTTACAATGTTCTAATAATACGCCACTTTGAGCTGTCATGTTGTTCTCTCTCTATAAAATCTAAAAAGCGACTTAGATTATAAGCGGTTATGATCTTTTCACCAAACAAAGTTAAACAAAAGATCACAAAATATCGACTAATAACGGATAGTCTCACCACTAGGAATCGTTTCTAACTGCATATTTTCACTAAATAATAAAATATCATGCATGCCTAAAGTAGTCGCCGTATCCCCCTGTATAGATAACGCGGTTCCTTCTGGTAAGGCATACACTTTTGCGTTTGGATTAACAAGCAAAAATTCTGCGAGTCTTTCTTCACGACTCTCTCCGTTATGCCCTTGTGGCTTACCAGAAATAAAATGTGGATTTAATTGATGTGGAAATAAGTTTAAAGCATGGAATGATGGAGGATAAGTAATCGGCATATCATTAGTCGTCATAATAGAATAACCAGCCACATTAGCACCTGCACTCCAACCAAAATAAGGTGTGCCTGATTCAACTTTAGCGCGAATAAGATCAATTAATTGATGTTCATACATGCCGTTTAACAAACAAAATGTATTCCCACCTCCAATTGCAATCACATCTGCTTGCTCAATGATATCCACATGTCTTGCCGCACGATGAACAGAAAGAATTTTAATATTCAGTTCTGCCAACGCTTTTTGTACTTTTGCCTCGTATTCGTCATAAGATTGGCGCACACCAGCATAAGGAATAAAAGCCACCATTTTACCTTGATAATCAGCTAAAAACCGTGTTAACCAAGGAATTGTATGGACTAAATAATCAGTTTGTTGATATTTAGAACCACTCATCAATAACATTTTTTTCATCATTTGCCTCACTATGCTTTTAATTCACATTAACATATTAATTATGCAATGCCTCAAAAGAAAGATAAAAACAAAGTTATGTATTTCGTGAACAAAATCACAGAATGCATTTCTCGATGTTAAATTTTCGTTAAATCAAATCAAATAACGTTGCTAAAACTTGTGGTTTTAGTCACATTTTCAACACGATTTGTTTATTTTTGTTGCGAAAAAAATTCATAAGCGCATAATTGCACTAACGAAGATAATAATCACTATCATTTAGGTTAGTCATATGAATCGCTTTCATTGGATGCGATATATTTTTTTCATTATCGCAGTATTTTTCTTTTCTACTACACAAGCCAAAGATAACTATGCACAATGGGTACAAGATATTGAAAGCCGCCTTGATAAAACAGCAGTGTTGTATCAGCAAAATAATATTGAGGATGCTCGTACTGAAGTGCAAATGGCATATTTTGAAGTATTTGAAAATTTAGAAGGTCCGATTCGAATTAATTTCTCAGCACAAAAAAGCTATCAAATGGAAGCGACATTCGGTGAAATTCGCAAAATGATTGGTGAGGGGAAACCACTCGTCGAAGTACAAAATAAAATTGATGGACTAAAAACAGCACTCCAAGAAGTTTTACCTGCGCTTACCGAAGGGCACCAACTCAATGCCTCAGGGCAACATGATGTTTATACTAATCAGCAAATCGCCCAACATTGGCAACAGAGTTTTAAAATCATTGATGATCTGTTAGCCCAAGCAATCACGGCTTATGAAAATGGTGATTTTGCTCAAGCGAAACAACGAGTACAACAAGCGCAATACGACGGTTTTAAAAACTCTGAAATGGAGATGTCAATTCGCCAAAATCGTTCCGCCGCAATTTCCGCAGGGATAAATCAACAATTTTACGATTTGATCCGCTTAAGTGACAAACCCGATCAAATCAACCATCTAGGCTATCAAATTACTGTATTATTACAGGATATTGAAGAACAATTACCTGATTTACCTACTACACGTGAACATCAAGTGACTCAGTCAACTGAAGCACAATTGGCGGATAATACGCCAGATCAAGATTGGAACAAGGTCACCACAGAAATCAACCAACGTATCCAACAAGCCATTACGTTATACCAACAAGGTGACAACAAAAAAGCCATGCTTGCAGTACAAGATACTTACTTTGATGTGTTTGAAAGTAGTGGTATGGAAAATAAAGTTGGTTCGCGCGATAGCAATTTTAAAGTAGAACTTGAAGGTTACTTCACTCGCTTAGTCAGCTTAATTAAAGCTAATGCAAGCCCCGAACAATTACAACAGCAAGCATCAGGATTAGCACAAGGTTTAAATAATGCAGTTGAAATGCTACAAGGTGCAAATCAAAGCCATTGGTCAATGTTCCTCTATAGCTTACTGATTATTTTACGCGAAGGTTTAGAGGCTTTACTAATTGTTGCCGCGATTGTGACTTATTTGATCAAAAATCATCATCAAGACAAATTACCAGTGATTCGTCAATCTGTTTATGTGGCATTAATTGGCAGCGTAATCACTGCGATCGTATTCCAATTAGTCTTTTCAAATGCTGGTGCGAGTCGTGAGCTGTTAGAAGGTTTCACCATGATGATCGCCGTAGTGATGTTATTTATGATGAGCTACTGGTTACTCTCTAAAGTTGAAGCACAAAACTGGAAACGTTATTTAGAAGGGAAACTCTCTGCTGCCCTAACGACAGGTTCATTAGTTGGGCTATGGCTAACCAGCTTTTTAGCGGTTTACCGTGAAGGTGCTGAAACTGTGCTGTTTTATTATGCTTTAGTAGGCGATGCAACAAGTGCGGTCAGTTATTTCTATCTTTTAGCAGGTTTCGTCGTTGGCGTTGTTATTCTGGCAATTTGCTACCTCATCATGCGCTACACTGTAGTGAGATTACCATTAAAGCCATTCTTTATGTTCACTGGTATATTTATGTACCTTATGGCATTTGTATTTGCCGGAAAAAGTGTTCTAGAATTAATTGAAGGTAAATTATTTGAACCAACTTTGATTACAAGTGTACCTGAAATCAGCTGGTTAGGTATTTACCCTTATGTCGAAACATTACTACCACAAGTTGTTTTAATTTTTGCAGCAATTTTTGCTTTGTTCTATATGAAGTATCAAAGTAATAAAGCGATTTAATGTTATAAATCAATACTTAAATATTGAGAGGAGATTAAGTATGAAAAAAACACTTTTAACAACAACCTTATTAGCCAGTATTTTGGCTGCGCCATCTGCATTGGCATTCAAAGAATATCCAATCGGTGAGCCGGTCGAAATGAATGGTATGGAAATTGCTGCAGTATATCTACAGCCAGTCGATATGGAACCACGTGGTATGGGACTGCCAGCAGCTAAATCCGATATTCACTTAGAAGCAGATATTCATGCTATTAAAGGAAATGTAAACGGTTTTGGCGAAGGCGAATGGATGCCATATTTAACTATCAACTATACTTTAGTTAATACTGATACAGGTGAAAAGCAAGAAGGTACCTTTATGCCAATGGTTGCTGGTGACGGTCCTCATTATGGCTTAAACATTAAAATGATGGGTGTGGGTAATTACAAATTAACTTATCACATTGAGCCACCACCAAAAGCAGGTATGCACCGTCATACTGATGAAGAAACAGGTGTCGGTCGTTGGTGGAAGCCATTTGACGTAAGCTATGAATTTAAATATACCGGTTTAAATTGATAAAAATACAAGGTGCGTAATGAACGCACCTTCGCTATTTGTTTAGTGCGATTTGATATTTCCAATCACTATTTAAGCATCAAAATAGTGATTGGAAATATTAATATTTTAAGTGAAGTGTCTGCTCGGTCTAAATTTTACACGGATATCTTATGAATTATTTTTTTACTTTTTTACTACAAAGTCTCTTCCCCTTTGCTCTACTTTTAGGCTGTGCTTGGTCATATTATCCACAAGTTAAAAGTAAACCGCTAATCTGCCTAACGCTCATCAGTTTTGCTGTAGGTGTGACGACAATTCTTCATTTGCCGAAAAGCCAAACAGTCAATTTGATCCTAACCAGCTTTATTCTAGCCAGCTTACTCTTGTTTTACTTCTGCCAGTTTTTTCATTCCAGCAAAATGGCTTATTTATGCCATATACTACTGACATTTATCGCAGGCATTTTTTGGGGCAAAGATCCTAATCTTGCAGCAATTACAAGTACAGATGTTATCAATACCGATTTTATTTTGCATAGTAGTGCGATCATACTCGGCTTACTGCTATGCTTGTTCGTTGCAATATGGCTCAACATTTTATTAAGACAGTGCAAAACTCAACAAAAACTGACCGCACTTTCTTATCTGATTACGACATTGGTGATATTGTTCCTAATTACACCGCTACTTGGCGAGTTGCTGCTGACGTTAATGAAATTACAGATAATAGCACTGACAAAACCACGTCTTAGTTTCGTCGCCAAATCAGGTAACATCGCTAATTTCTTTAACTATATTCACAGTGTAATGCTATTTATTGTACTTGTTGTCTTCACAATCAAAATTCACTTAGTACGTAAATTTGCAATACAGCAAGAATCCCATCCTATCGAAAAACGTAAGAAACAAGCCGCACTTTTAGTATCACAGCGTTTAATTGTTTGGGGAATCGCAATCATTATCTTAACATTAGGTACACAACTGTATTGGGATAAGATAGCTTCTCAACCACCGCGTTTATCAGAAGCTACACCAGTTCAAATGGATGACAGTAATCAAGTTTATATTCCAATTGAACAAGTCAAAGATGGCAAGCTACATCGCTTTGTTTGGATTGCTGATGATGGTAAAGCGGTACGCTTCTTCTTAATTAATCGCTTGCCAGATCGTCTCAGTTTAGCTGCCGTATTTGATGCCTGTATTTTGTGTGGTGATCAAGGTTATGTCATGGAAGGCGATCAAGTTGTCTGTGTTGGCTGTGGAGTAAGAATGTTTATTCCTTCTATTGGTAAACCGGGGGGCTGTAATCCAGTGCCAATTGAAAATTGGCAACAAAATGACACCCACATCATTATTACGAAAAAAAGCTTAGAAGAAGGGCTAAACTATTTTTCTACAATAGTTGAAATTGATGTCATTGATCCTGTCGATCATACTCAGCTAAAAAACACTAAAACTGAACACAAATATAGCTATGAAGGCAAAACTTACTTCTTTGCTAGTGAAAAAAATCTTAATATATTCCGCGAGATGCCAGAACAATACATCAAGATTGAAGGAGGTCAATAATGCTTACTCGTATGCTGATTCAATCTTGGCGCTTCGGTTTGAAACGTAAATTATTAGCCATTGTCACTATCTTCCTTGCAGCAGGTTTAGTGTCTGCCTTGCTCGCTGTGTCTATTGATATTGGCGATAAGATGGCTCGTGAATTGAAATCTTATGGAGCAAACATTTTAGTTGAGCCCGCTAGTAGTGCCATATTGCCACAAGATGTGAATGGCGCAAGCTCACTAGCGAGCCAAGACTTTCTCGACGAAAAAGAATTAGCGAATGTCAAAGATATTTTCTGGCGTAATAATATCGTTGGTTTCGCACCACTCTTAAGTGCGGATGTCCAAGCACAAAAAATCGATCAAAGTGCGGTCCAAACAGTTCAAATTTTAGGTACTTTCTTCGACCATCAGATTGCCATTCCCGATGAAGAAGATTACCACACAGGACAAAAAATCATTAGTCCATATTGGAAAGTGCAAGGTGAATGGGTTAACGATCGACAAGACAATTTCGCTGATGTCATTCCTGCTTTAATTGGTGAGCAATTGGCAAAAACATCACAATGGCAAATTGGTAATCAAATCCAGCTCAGTTACCAAGATACTGAATTTACCAATCAACTACGTATTGAAATTAAAGGTATTCTTGCCACAGGTGGACAAGAAGAACAGCAATTGATTCTGCCATTAAGTGCGGTACAAAATCTACTGGGGTTACAAGGTAAAGTGCAAGCAATCAAGGTGTCCGCTCTTACTGTGCCTGAAAATGCACTTTCACGTAAAGCACGTGCAAATGTAGATGGATTAGATGCTGAAGAATATGATCGTTGGTATTGTACTGCTTACGTTTCGTCTATTTCTCATCAACTTGAAGAAGCCATTTCAGGCGCAATTGTTCGCCCAATTTGGCAAGTTGCCGCTTCTGAAGGCGTTGTCATTGAAAAAATCCAACTCCTGCTCGTGGTAGTGACGATTGCAGCACTCATTGCCGCTGCGATGGGAATTGCTTCATTAATGACCACAACCATTATTGAACGAAGTAAAGAAATCGGTTTGATGAAAGCACTTGGTGCTTATCAATGGCAAATTGTACTACTATTTTATTGTGAAGCCATTATTAGTGGCTTATTTGGCGGTATAGCAGGTTGTATAGCAGGTTGGGGATTAGCTAAATTCATTGGCACGACCTTATTCGGGTCACCTCTGGATTTTGCTTGGATCGTCATACCTTGTGTATTAGTGCTTTCCGTGCTTATTGCCTTAATCGGTACTTGGTTCCCTGCTCACCGCATCGCACGTCTATATCCAGTGGAGGTGCTATATGGTCGCCAATAAACCACAATCCATGTTTTGGCGCTTGATTCTACGTGCTTTACGTCTTCGCTTACAGCGTGTATTGATTATTTTTGCGGCTTTAACGGTCGGTGCAAGTATTGTGACGGCAATGGCTGCCGTCTATTTCGATATCAATACCAAAATGAGCCAAGAGTTACGCACTTTTGGTGCTAATTTCTATATTGGTTCAAATACCAGTGGTTTAATTCAAGAACAGCAATTACAACAAATTCTCACTCAAGCGCCACAAGGCTTAATCAGTGCAGCCAGTCCTTATTTATATGGTGTTACACGTAGCGAATTAGAAAAAATTGTGATGATGGGTGTGTGGTTTGAAGAGATGAAAACCTTAGCACCCTACTGGCAAATCACGGGATCACAAATCGGTGTCAATTTCGATAAGCGTAACGCTATGATTGGTAAAACTCTAGCTGAGCGCTTAAATTTAAAAGTTGGAGATAAAATCACACTCAGTAAAAATGCCGTAGAAAAACACAGTTTTAATATTAAGGCTATCATTGAATCTGGTGATGCTACCGACAATATGTTGATTGTCAATTTAGAATTTGCACAGAATTGGTTAGAAAAAGAAGGGCAAGCAACAAATGCTTTATTGAATGTCAAAAATGATCAAGGACAAGTCGATTCCTTTGCGGCACAATTACAACAAAGTTACCCTGACTTAGAAATTCGCCCTATTCGTAAAGTTTCCGCTTCTGAAGGACAAATTTTAGATAAAATTAAAGGCTTAATGAGTTTAATCTCAGGGGTGATCTTAATTCTCGCCACATTATGTGTGAATACCACTTTAATTGCGATTGTTGGTGAACGCGCTAAAGAATTTGCATTACAAAAAGCGCTTGGTGCTAGACAGCAAGATATTATCAAACAAATTGGTACAGAAACTTTAATTATTGCCTGCTGTGCTATTATTGCAGGTTTAATCATCGGCTATCTACTGGCACAAATTCTAGGACTTACTGTTTTTAAAGCCTACATTGATATGCGCTTACCAGTCATCCCCATTACTATTATTTTATCTTTATTAGTGGCGTTCATTGCAGTCATTGTGCCAACACGACGAGCCTTAGAAATCCAGACTGCCAATGTATTAAAAGGCGAATAATGCGTTATATATACAATAAACATCATTGTACAAACACCATAACGAACACTACAGAGAACTTTTCTATGGAATTAAATTAACAAAAGGTAGACTATGTCAAACTATGTCATTGAAACACAACATTTATATAAACGATTTGACCAAGTGACTGCACTTGAAGATATCAATATTCAGATTCAACAAGGTGAATTTGTTGCCATTATGGGCGCTTCTGGCTCAGGCAAAACGACATTAATGAACATCCTCACTGGTTTAGATACGGCTTCTGAAGGTAAAGTCATATTAGATGGCATTGATGCGGCACAATTAGATGAAGTTGGTAGACAGCGTTTCCGCGCCGAAAAAATCGGTTTAGTCTTCCAGCAATTCCATTTAATTCCCTATCTCACCGCCCTTGAAAATGTCATGTTAGCCCAGCATTATCACAGTGTTATTGACGAAGAAGCCGCAAAAGCCGTATTAAAGCAAGTTGGCTTAGAACATCGCTTTGATCACCGTCCAAGTCAACTTTCTGGCGGAGAACAACAACGAGTATGTATCGCACGTGCATTAGTTAATCAACCCCCAGTTATTTTTGCAGACGAACCAACAGGAAATTTGGATGAAAAAAATGAACAGTTGGTGCTAGATTTACTTATTCAGCTAAATAAACAAGGCAGAACTATCGTCATGGTCACGCATAATCCCGAATTAGGCAAGCTAACAAACCGTACAATTTTCTTACAACATGGCAAATTTCTACGAGAAGAAATCAATGAAAATTAATTATCTTCTGACTGTACTAGCAAAGCTAATGCTATTAAGTGCAGTCGGTTTTTCACTTATTTCATGCAAAGATGAACATGCTGTTATTGGTCAATCGGCACCAGACATTGCTGCATTTGACTTACAAGGCAATAAAGTCAGTCTGGCTGATTGGAAAGGCAAAACGATTATTCTCAATTTTTGGTCAGAAACTTGTGGTATTTGTATTACTGAATTGAAAACTCTTGAACACTTTATGCAAAATTACCCTCACAATAATTTACATATTATTGCAATGAATATTGATGGTGAAAAAGCAGATACTCAAACTATTGTAACCAAAAGAGAAATTCAGCTTTCTGTTGTTAAAGATCAACTCAAAATCAGCGCAGAACGCTATCAATTAGTTGGCACCCCCACCTCTTTCGTTATTGACCCCGAAGGTAAAATCCTTTATAAATTCGAAGGCTTGATTCCTGATCAAGATTTACATTTACTCTTTAAAGGTTAAATAATGAAAAAAATTTATTCTATTCTATTGATTATGGCTTGTGCAATTTCAACAGCACAGGCAGAAGTGAGCGCTGAACGCGGAAAGCAATTATTCAAGCCTTGCTCATTTTGCCATGGTAATAATGCCGAAAAATCAGCCCTAAACCAATCACGTCCATTAAAAAACTTAGCAGCAGATGAAATTGTTAATGCGTTAAAAGCACGCAAAGAAGGGCAAGTGGTTGGCGCAGGAAACGCAGCAAAATCACGTTTGTCTGATGAAGATATGCAAAGTATCGCTAAATTTATTGAAACACTAAAATAAAAATCACTCTCATGGCGTAATATTACGCCATATTCCTTTCTTCAATTTAAGCTGTACAGTATGACTCGAATTAATCTAGTGCCACCTTCTGATCTTTGTGACCAACATTTACTTGCTGAGCACCGTGAATTAACACGTATTCCTAATGCGGTAGCAAAAGGCAAATATGATTTAACGGGACAACCTGACGATTATAAATTAGGCACTGGACATGTTCGTTTTTTCTTCAATAGGCTCACTTTTCTGAAAAAACGTTATGATTTATTGCACCAAGAATGTAAAGCGCGAGGTTTTGACGTGCAATACATTTGGCCACAAAATTTACCAATAGATAAGAAATTATGGCTAGATTATCAACCTAGCGAGCAGGCATTAAAAATAAATCAAGCTCGCATTTTAGAAAGAATGCCACAAAAAGCTCGATTTACACCAGCAAAAATTACAACTTAAATAACCAATCATCTTCCTTTGGCATTTGTAAATAAAAACCTTGTTGTTGAATTCGCTGTAATACTTGTGCTTTATCTGCATTAACCAAAGGTTTATTGCCTGCCAAATTAAACATCATCACAAAAATAGGCACACCAAACGCCTCTCTTAATGCTTCTGGTACATATTCAAATTGATCTCGTTTAGCCACATATAAATATGTGCCGACTTTCCGCTGACTTTTATAAATTGCACATAACATTGATTTACTTCCAATTTCTGCAAAAAAGATTTGCCGATCCTAACACAATTCTTTATGATTGAAACAAGCAATTTGTTTATTTGGACTTAATTATGGCACAGGATATTGTAGAGTTTCGAACCGGGCAATTTTCATCAATTTTTATTACATTAAATAGCTCTAGTCTGACTGTCATCAAGCGTTCTTTAACTAAAAAAGTCAAATCATCGCCATCTATTTTCCAAAATATTGCGGTTATTCTCCAATTCACGCCTGCATTGGAGAAAATTAATCTAACTGCCTTAAAAGCCCTTTTTGAAGAATTTAATATCCAAATTATTGGTGTTTCTGACTGGAAAAATCATCTACAAAAAGAATTAATTCTCACAGCCAATCTCCCCTTATTAGGAAAAAGTGGAGAACTCTCTGATATTTTACCAGAACCACGTTATTTACCCGTCAAAATCATTAATCAACATGTTGAAAACAAACAAGTGATTTATGCCAAAAATAGTGATTTAATTATTCATGGCAATGTTGAACAAGGCGCTGAGGTCGCAGCAGATGGTAATATCCATATTTATGGAAAATTATTAGGCAGAGCAATGGCGGGAGTTAATACCAATTCAGGTTCAGTTTATACACAATATTTGCATGCAGAATTTATTGCAGTTAGTAGTCGCTTCTTGTATCAAGAAAAAATACCCACAGAATATCTACATAAAGCTGTACGTATTTTTGCTGAAAAAGATAAATTGAGCTTTCAGTATTTGCTTAATTAGTAGGGATAAAAATAGCGGATATTAAATCCACTATTTTTATATTATTACTCAGAATTATTGTTTAGGTAAAACAACTTCTTCCACTTTTTCTTTTGCGGCATCTTTCATTTCAGTTGCTTTTTCAACAGCAGAATCTTTTGCTTCTGTCATTGCTGCTTTCGCATCTTCCACTTTAGTTGCTGCCATATCTTTCATTTCAGTTGCTTTTTCAGCTGCTGAATCTTTCGCCTCTGCCATCGCTGCTTTAACATCTTCTGTTTTAGTTGCTACAGCATCTTTCATTTCAGCCATTTTATCCGTTGCAGCATCTTTTACTTCTGCCATTTTTTCTTTTGCTACATCTTTCATTTCAGCTGCCTTTTCTACAGCTGAATCTTTTGCTTCTGTCATCGCCGCTTTAGCGTCTTCCATTTTTGCTGCCGCGGCATCTTTCATTTCTGTTGCTTTTTCAGCAGCTGCATCCTTTGCTTCCGCCATTGCTGCTTTCGCTTCTTCCATTTTTGCCGCTGCGGCATCTTTCATTTCAGCTGCTTTTTCTACTGCTGCATCTTTGACTTCTTTTGCTGCTTCAACCGCCGAGTTTTTCACTTCATCTGCTGCGCTGACTACGGCATCTTTTGCTTCAACAACGCTAGCCTTAGCTTTCTCAACTTCTTGACCAGCTTTGCTATCTTTATCAAAACAACCTGTTACAGTTAAACTCGCGCCTAATACTAATGCAGCTAATACTGATTTTTTCATCATTTCTCCTAAAATTTACGAGGTTTTAAAATAAAAAACTCACAAAGAATATCACTTTGCTCAGTATAGTGTGTATTAAATTACACAAAAAAGAAATCATTATTTACACTTTTTTACGAAATAAAAAATCACTTTTACAGCAATAAAATATTTACTTAAAGAAATAGCTAATTGAATTTATTAATAAAAAGAAATAAATTTATCGGTTTTCTGTGAATTAATGTAAATAATTGAACTTTTAAGATCGTTTAATTTCAACTCAAAAAACTTCAATCAAGGTTTATTTATCTTATAAAATTAATCCAATTACTCTGGATATTTTGCTTGTACTACCGTGCCAATATGTCGACTCCATTCAACTTTCGCAATGGTAGAAGGATAAAAACTTACTGAATTACGTCCACACAGTGCAGCAACAATTTCTCCAACTAAAGGTAAATGTGAAACGATCAAAACCGATTCGATCCCTTGTTCTGCTAAAACATCAAGATAACTCACTACGGTATGTGCATTACCATAAGGCGTAATTGCATCCCAGATTTCAACTTTACTTAACAACTGATTATCATAAACTTGATTGATTTGCTCAAAAGTTTGTTGTGCGCGAATATAAGGACTAACGAGTACATGCGCTAAAAGTGCGGTCGATTTTAACCAAATTCCTTGTGCTGTTGCTTGCTGCCTCCCACGGCTATTCAAATGACGTTCTTTATCCGATTTCGCCATCAATTCAGCTTCACCATGGCGCATTACAAAAATATCCATAATTTATTCTCAATAAGACAAAAACAAACTGAGCACAATAAGGCTCAGTTTATAAACAGGAAAATAGCTAATTTGCTCGAACAGCATCAGCAATTTGTTCTGCACATTGCTGAGCAAGTTCCCCATCTTCACACTCAACCATCACTCGAATTAATGGTTCAGTACCTGATTTGCGTAGTAAAATACGTCCTTTACCAACAAGTCTTTTTTCAACATCAGCGGCAATCGCTTTCACTGCTTTACTCTCAAGTGGATTAGCACCACCAGTGAAGCGAACATTAATTAATACTTGTGGGAAAAGCGGCACAGCACTCGCTAATTCATTCAATGATAATTTATGTTGAACCATAGCTGTGAGTACAGCGAGTGAAGCAATAATTCCATCACCTGTGGTATTTTTATCTGCAATAATAATATGACCTGAATTTTCACCGCCATATAACCAACCTTTTTCTTGCATTTTTTCTAACACATAGCGATCACCTACATTAGCGCGCGCAAATGGAATAGCAAGTTGCTTAAGAGCTAACTCAAGACTCATATTACTCATTAATGTACCAACAACACCACCTTTCAAATTGCCAGCACGCAATGCCTCACGCGCAATAATAAATAAGATTTGATCACCATCTACTTTATTACCTAAATGATCAACCATAATTAAGCGGTCACCATCACCATCATAGGCTAAGCCAACATCTGCTTTCGCTTCTAATACTTTATCCTGTAACGCTTTAATATCGGTGGCACCACATTTTTCATTAATATTCATACCATTGGGTTTAGTCCCAATTTCGATCACTTCAGCGCCTAATTCACGCATGACATTAGGTGCAATGTGGTAAGTTGCCCCATTTGCGCAATCAACAACAATTTTATAATTTTCAAGGCTTAAATGTGCTGGGAATGTGCTTTTACAAAACTCAATATAACGCCCAGCAGCATCAGTGATACGGCTCGCTCGACCTAGATCAGCCGATTCCACACAATCCATAGGTTCATCAAGCATTGCTTCAATCGCCTCCTCCACATCGTCAGGCAATTTTGTCCCCTGTGCAGAGAAAAACTTAATTCCATTATCGTAATAAGGGTTATGTGATGCCGAAATCACGATCCCCGCTTCAGCACGAAAAGTTCGTGTTAAATAAGCAATTGCAGGAGTTGGCATTGGACCTGTAAACGCAGCCGAAAGCCCTGCGGCGGCAAGTCCTGCTTCTAATGCTGACTCTAGCATATAACCAGAAATACGCGTATCTTTACCAATTAATACTGTACGTGAACCTTGTGTCGCTAATACTTTACCCGCAGCCCAACCTAGTTTAAGAGCAAAATCGGGGGTAATTGGTGCTGAGCCAACTTTTCCACGTACTCCGTCTGTACCAAAATATTTACGTTCTGCCATTTGAATTGTCCCTTTATTTAAACTTGCAGCGTCGCTTGCCAAATTTTTAGTGCATCGGCGGTTTCTTCTACATCATGTACTCGCAAAATTTTTGCGCCATTCATCGCAGCAATTAATGCACCAGCTACACTACCAACAATACGTTGTTCCACTGTTCTATCTAATACAGCACCGATCATTGACTTTCTTGATAGCCCAGCCAATACAGGAACGCCTGCTGCACAAAAGTGCGGTAAGTTTTGCAGTAATTTATAGTTATGTTCAACTGTTTTACCAAAACCAAATCCCATGTCCCAAATGATATTCTCTTTACGAACACCCGCTTGAATACATTGTGCAGTCCGTTGTTGTAAAAAAGAAAATACATCTGCCACAACATCATCATATTGTGGATTGTTCTGCATTGTGCGAGGTTGCCCTTGCATATGCATAAGACATACAGGTAAATCAAGCTTTACTGCTGTTTCCAATGCATTTGTTTCACGTAATGCCCGAATATCATTAATCAAATCCATTCCCACTTGCGCTGTAGCTTTCATGACTTCAGCTTTTGAAGTATCTACTGAAATCCAACAATCAAAATTATGATTTACCGCTTCAACAATAGGTAAAACACGTTCTAACTCTTGTTCCAGACTCACTTCATCAGCCATTGGTCGTGTTGATTCACCGCCGATATCAATAATTGTCGCTCCAGCTTTGAGCATTTTTTCTACATGAAAAAGTGCTTTGTCCAGAGCAAAGAATTGACCACTATCAGAAAAAGAATCAGGCGTAAAATTAAGAATCCCCATAATTTGAGGCGTTGATAAATCTAGGACTTTATTATTTGCGTATAGTTTCATTAATTGTTGTCATGAGAAAAAGTGCGGTTAATTATAGCGAAATATGAGAGGGGAAAAAATAACTTCTTATCAAAACGAGTAAATAAAGCTAACAAAAAACCTCTTTAATGTCAGTTAAAGAGGTTTTCTTTATCAACGTTTATCTATCCAGAGATTCATTATTTTCTACATCTTCTGATTTTTCAACTGGACTCTCTTGTTCAGTATTAGTCTTTGATTTTGTTTGTGAACGTTCAGTCTCTTCCCAGCCTGATGGTGGAGTGACTGGTTGACGCTGCATGAGCTGCTCGATTTGTGCTTCTTCGATGGTTTCATATTTTACTAACGCATCTTTCATCGCATGTAAAATATCCATATTATCAACTAATATTTGTCTTGCTCGCTCATAATTACGCGTCACGATCGCTCTTACTTCTTCATCAATCAGATGGGCGGTTTCATCAGACATATGCTTTGCTTTCGCCATTGAACGTCCTAAAAACACTTCACCATCGTCTTCTGAATACAGAATTGGACCTAGCTTGTCAGAAAATCCCCATTGCGTCACCATATTACGCGCAATATTAGTTGCCACTTTAATATCATTGGAAGCACCCGTTGAGATATTCTCTTCACCATAAATAAGATCTTCAGCTAAACGTCCAGCATAAAGTGTAGACAACTTACTTTCTAATTGTTTTTGGCTAATACTGACTTGATCGCCTTCCGGTAGGAAGAAAGTTACCCCTAATGCGCGTCCACGCGGAATAATCGTCACTTTATGCACAGGATCATGTTCAGGTACTAAATAACCTACGATAGCATGACCGGCTTCATGATAAGCAGTAGATTCTTTTTGCTTCTCTGTCATGATCATAGTACGACGTTCAGGTCCCATATTAATTTTGTCTTTTGCTTTTTCAAATTCAAGCATTGTGACTAAACGTTTATTAGTGCGCGCAGCAAACAAAGCTGCTTCATTGACTAAGTTAGCAAGATCAGCCCCTGAATAACCCGGTGTGCCACGTGCTAATGTCATCGCATCGACATCTGGCGCAATAGGCACTTTACGCATATGCACTTTTAAAATTTGCTCACGACCACGTACATCTGGTAAACCTACCACAACTTGACGGTCAAAACGACCTGGACGAGTCAACGCAGGATCAAGTACATCAGGACGGTTTGTCGCCGCAATTACAATTACTCCTTCATTACCTTCAAAGCCATCCATTTCCACTAACATTTGGTTTAGCGTTTGTTCACGTTCATCATGTCCACCGCCTAAACCCGCACCGCGTTGACGACCAACAGCATCAATTTCATCAATAAAGATCAAACAAGGTGCATTCTTCTTTGCTTGCTCAAACATATCACGTACACGAGAAGCCCCTACACCAACAAACATTTCGACGAAATCAGAGCCTGAAATGGTAAAGAATGGCACTTTTGCTTCACCCGCAATCGCTTTTGCTAATAAAGTTTTCCCCGTTCCCGGTGGACCAACCATTAAAATACCTTTAGGGATTTTACCGCCTAATTTTTGGAATTTGCTTGGATCACGTAAAAAATCTACAATTTCGCCCACTTCTTCTTTTGCTTCATCACAACCTGCGACATCTGCAAACGTAGTTTTGATTTGCTCTTGGGTCATCATACGGGCGCGGCTTTTACCAAAGCTCATCGCTTTACCACCACCACCTTGCATTTGACGCATAAAGAACAACCAAACCCCAATCAGTAGTAACATTGGGAACCAAGAGATTAAAATTTGTGAGAAGAAACCACGTTTTTCTGGCGGCGTACCCTCAACTTTTACTTTTTTATTTAATAAATCATTTAATAACTTATCATCATTTAATGGCATCACAGTGGTATACTTTGAACCATCCGCTTTGGTCACATAAATTTCATTGTAATCAAAACGAGCCTGACGTACCTGATCATTACCTAAGTCCGTAATGAAAGTGGTATAGTCAGTGGCATTTCCTGACGAAGTTGAATTAAAGCCTTGGTATGCGGTCATCATTACTACCGCGACCACAATCCAAAGGACTAAATTTTTTACCATATCGTTCAAGGTTTGACCTCTTTTTGTTTAACGTTAATAATTTGTTGCAAAGATTACTATATTTGTTATGAAATTGGAAATTATCCTAGTCATAGCGTTTATTTACTGAAATAACTTTCAAAAATTTGGCTATTTTAATGTTTATAACCTGTCGCAACAATATACACCTCACGAGAACGGCCTCGAGAAGCCTCAGGTTTCCGTACTTTTACAACACTAAATAGAGAACGAATTTCTCTCAAGTATTCATCAAAACCTTCACCCTGAAAAACTTTTACGACAAAACTGCCTTTTGTCGCTAACACTTGCTTACACATATCTAAAGCAAGTTCAACTAAATACATTGCTCGTGGAATATCCACTGATGGCATACCACTAAAATTTGGTGCCATATCAGACATGACTACATCCACTTTGCTTTCTCCAACACGATCCAATAATGCGTTTAATATATTCTCATCACGAAAATCGCCTTGCAAAAAATCAACACCGACAATTGGATCCATTTCTAAAATATCACAAGCAATCACCCGACCTTTATCACCGATTTGACCTACTGCATATTGTGACCAACCACCAGGTGCTGCCCCGAGATCAACGACAGTCATTCCTGCTTTAAATAAACGATCTGTTTGTTGAATCTCATCCAATTTAAAATAAGCACGTGAACGCAACTTTTGTTTATGTGCTTTTTGCACAAACGGATCTTTAAAATGTTCATTTAACCAGCGTGAAGAACTTGCTGAACGTTTTTTCTTTCCCATAAACTGCTTCTATTTTTCAAACGTTTTCTCAATATGGGGCATTATACACAAGTTTCAAGGCTAAATTGGCAGAAAAAATAGATTGCTTCATATTTAATTAGTAATCTGTTCTTTGCGACTCTAGTCTGATAAAACTTTCCCAAAACAGACCGCACTTTTTCTTTTACAAGATAATTTGCTATCACTCTGCTTAAATGTTATAGCACAAATAATTTAGTTCAAAAGACTGATATCGAGCATAAATTAATCTTTGATATATTTAGAAAGCATTATTCATACTTAATAAAGAACATGAGTAGATGATCAGCGCAAAATACTCTGATACCGACATGGATTAATTCAAAAGAAGAATTCATTGCATCTGAGATGTATTTCATTACAATTTGTATACCTAATTCAGAGAAAGGAACTCAATATGAAAAGCTTAAGAAGCTTAGGTATCGTATTTTTACTCTTATTTAGTGGTTACACTTATGCTTGTGATAGCAATAAGCCGATCAAATTAGGTGCATTAGATTGGGAAAGTGGGCAATTTTCTACTGCCCTTTTAGAACTCATTTTGCGTGAAGGCTATGGATGCCAAACTGAAATTGTGCCCGGTGCAACAACAGCACTAGAAACGGCATTAACACAAGATGATATTCAAATTATTGCTGAACAATGGGTGGGGCGCTCACCTATTATTGAACAAGCTGTAGCAGAAAAACGCGTGCACATTATTGGTAATACTTTACGAGGTGGTGCAACACAAGGTTGGTACGTGCCTGCTTACGTCAAAAAGAAGCATCCTAAACTACAAAAAGTCAGTGATTTATCTCAATTCGCCTATCTCTTTCCTGATCCTGAGCATCCCAATAAAGCGCGTTTTTTAAATTGTCCAACAGGCTGGGCTTGTGAAATTTTCAATACGCACCTATTAAAAAATACAGGTTTAAGCCAACAATTTAATAATGTTCACCCTGGCACAGGCGCAGCATTAGATGCCGAAATTGCTGCGGCGTATGAACAAAAGCAACCTATTCTTTTCTATTATTGGCAGCCGACAGGATTAATGGCGAAGTATCAATTTGAACCTATTATTTTTCCAACATACCAATCAAGTTGTTGGGAAAGTTTACTTCACCAAGATAGTATAACCACTTGTATTAGTGGATTCCCAAGTTCACGACTCGCTATGTCAGTATCAATGGCATTTGCCCAACAATATCCAACTTTAGTTGCACTTATCAATAGTATTCAATTCGAGCCGCAAATTTTAAATCAAGCCATTCTAGAAATGACAGAAAACAAACGTAATGGCAGTATACAGGCATTGTTTTTCTTACAACAATATCCAGAACTTTGGCAACAATGGCTTTCGCCTGCGGCAGCAATAAAACTACAACAATATTTACAACAAGGAGATATGGCTCATTCTTCTGTTTTCGCCTCATGGTCCATTGCAGACAAACTTAATCGCTACTTAGTCAATACAGTGCAAGACTATGGCAGTCAATTTCGCCAAATAAGCCAATTTTCTCTTGATTATTTATTGATTCCTGTTGAAAAAGGGCTACAAGCCACACCAGCGTGGTTAATGTTAATCATTATTGGCTGTATTGGTTGGCATGCGACAAGAAAATATTGGTTTGCTTTACTTTGTGTCACAGGCTTTTACCTCATTGGTACATTTGGATTATGGCTACCTTTAATGCAAACCCTCGCCTTACTCATTGTATCTGCACTATTTATTACGTTATTTGGCATTCCAATTGGGATCTTAATGGCCTCTAACAAAAAGTTACATCAGATTTTACAACCTGTCCTTGATGTCATCCAAACTATGCCAAGTTTTGTATATTTAATACCCGTACTTATGTTGTTTGGTATTGGTAAAGTACCTGCTTTATTCGCTACTGTGGTTTATGCCATTGCACCATTAATTCGCCTAACTGCATTAGGTATCCGTCAAGTGAGTCCACAAATTATTGAAGCAGCCCAATCTTTTGGCAGCACAAGATGGCAACTCCTACTTTGGGTGTTATTACCTCAAGCAAAAGCCAGTATTATGGCAGGGATTAACCAAGCCGTCATGATGTCCTTAGGTATGGTAGTCCTAGCATCTATGATTGGCGCAAAAGGATTAGGTGAGCATGTATTACAAGCAATTCAAACGTTAAACATTGGGCAAGGTGTAGAAGCAGGGACTGCCATTGTTATTTTAGCAATCATTATCGATCGCATTACACAAGCGTATGGTCGTGGTCAAAAATAATAGAGCAAAGAAATAAACATGACACAAATTACTTTTAAAAATATCAGTAAAATCTATGGCGAAGCATATCATCAAGCACTCACTTTATTAAATGAAAATGCATCAAATTCAGATATTTTTCAAGCCACAGGTTGTCAAATTGGTTTACGTAATATCAATTTACAAATTAATGGCAATAGTATTTTTTGCATTATTGGTTTATCAGGTTCTGGGAAATCAACGCTAGTTCGCCATATCAATCGTTTAATTGAACCAAGTTGTGGTGAAGTGTGGGTGTGTGACACGAATGTGACAGCGCTAAATGCAAAAGATTTACGCAAATTCCGCCAAACACGTGTCAGTATGGTCTTTCAGCACTTTGGACTATTACCACACTTAACAGTACGACAAAATGTCGCTTATGCGCTAAAAGTACGAGGTGTGTCTAACAAAGAACGAAAAGAACAAGCAGAATATTGGCTAAATGAAGTTGGTTTAGCAGGCTATGAACAAGCCTATCCAGCTCAACTTTCTGGTGGAATGCGGCAACGTGTAGGATTGGCACGCGCTTTAACTGCTGATACCGATATTATTTTAATGGATGAAGCATTTTCTGCGTTAGATCCGCTTATCCGTATAAAATTGCAAGATCTAGTATTAAATTTACAACAACGTTTAAATAAATGTATTGTATTTATTACTCATGATATTGATGAAGCTATCAAAATGGGAAATCAAATTGCGATTTTAAATGCGGGTGAATTAATTCAAGTAGGAACACCACAAGAATTACTACAAAAACCCGCCAATAACTATGTGGCACAATTTATGCAAACCGCAAAATGTCATAATCATTGCTAAAATTTTTCTAAAATAGACCGCACTTTGCTTAAGATAGGTTTCTCATGACCTATTTAAAGATAAATTTAGTCCCATTAAGCAAAAAGCGGTACTCGCTGTATGATAGCCCTAGACACTATTAATCATAAAAGAGCGATAAAAAAGTCCCAAATTTATTTTGATAAACTGGGACTTCTTGCTTACTGACAAAATGAATCAGTAGATAAGGTATTTATGAATGTAATCTATACTAAGAATATGTTATTTCACACTATCTTTTCAATGGCACTGAATGTCCAACTTCTTCATCTAGGCTAATAATTTGCTTAAAGCTATCTAATAACTCCTGCTTATTTCTTGCCTCATAATAATGAGAACCAACACATTTCTTCCAAGCAGAAACTTGATCTTTTGGTGGATTATAACCAAAAGCAACAAATGCAACTCTTGTTGGTAATATATGAAATTTTTTATCCTGTAAAGAATCTATTTTTTCTTTAACTTTACTACATAAGCCTGCATTGAGTAATCTTACAAGTGTGTCTTTTGAAGGTTGATTATCTGTACCATCTGATAAAACTAAAATCACCCGTTGAGTATTAGTCTGTAGTTTTTCAGGTTTTGCTCCAGAGTCAGTGTTTTTATTCATCATCACATTAGCTCCGATAATGAACCCTGATGTCGCTGCTGTTCCACCTCTAGGAGTTATCTGTTGTAATGCAGAATAGATATTTGGGTTATTTTTATCGAACCACGCTTGGGTCGTTGCTTTTCCTTCGTTTCCACCTAGACAAAAACGTTCATCTTTAAATTCAAATTCATAATGACGATTTTGTCCATTAAACGTATTAATATCACTCAATGTTTTTGGAATATCTAAATAAGATGCAAAAAGACGATTAATTGTATCCCAGTCACCAACTTCCAATGCTTTTTTCAATAACTTCTTAGGTTCAATTTGCACTCGGCAAACAGAATTTGAGTTAAAATAATAATTATCAACAGGACACTCATCAGGATTTTGCATAATGCTTTGATAGATATTTCGAAAATAATGAGATCTATCTGTTCTATCTAAAATGATCTTTTTAACTGATAAACTCTTTCTCCCCTCAAATAAATAATAAGGCAATACACATTTTTCAGTATTATCCTTCTGGCGAGCTCCCGCGGCAAAAGTAGTAAACCCTATTCTATTATATGGACTAATTCCTTCTACAGATTTAACTGGTAACAAAATTTCAGAAATATCTTTAACTACATCGCGTAAAATATCTATTTTTCGATGTGGATAACGCCCCTGAGGCAGCTCATTTCCTCTTTCATCTCTCTCCTTTTGTCCAACCTCCCACAGCATAGATTTTGAAAAGTCCGAGACTAGCATCAAATCGATTGGTGTAGTTAAACTATTTTCTTTAACCGCAGCAGATAAACCTGAATGTATAGGCAAACGTCCATTTTTTGTTTGTGACTTAACTAATTCTTCACTCAGTGGTAACCAAAATTGACGATGAACATTACCTTGAACAACACAGCTTACTGATTTTTTCGGTGCCATCTGCCCATCTTTAGCAGAAATAGTTTGCTTACATTCATACTCAAAATGCTCGGGAATCGTAACGGGCAGATCTTTATTTGAGTTGTCTTTATTGTGAGAACGTAAATAAGCTTTCACCATACCATGGATCATCTCTCGATTGCGCTTATCTTGCTGAGCACTTAATTTAGAACCATGCTTTCTTTCTTCTTCAGCCGTAACTTGTTGTTTCTTAACGCCATCATGCGGATTTTTTCTAAATTGATTATTTTCCGCGACTAACATCAACGCCGCTTGCTCTGTTGCCTGTGCTAGCCGCGCTTTATCTAACAAAATCCCTGTACCATCCACCGTGAATGCGATAACTACCAATAAGGGAAAGGTGAGTAATGCCGTCATGACGGCATAAACACCTGACTGATTTTGATAAAAAGATTTAACCCGCTGATAGCAGCAAGATATTGCATGATAATTTTTCATAATAGTTCCATTAAAATTATTTATTTCTCATCCAATGAGAAATACAGCAAAAGAAAAATAGGCAATAAGTTACATATTTTAAAAAAGCTATAGTTTATATAAAGCTTTTAAAATATAGGAAAGGAAACGATATAAGTTTTAAAATAAATAAAAAACTTAGAAAAGAAAAAATAATTATTTTTAAGATAAATATTTAGAGAAAATTGCTTAATCATCAAAATTAGTACCTCATAACCTAACATAGATTAGCATATATGATATGCAATAAACTAATACGAAATAACAAATTAAAAAATATTATAAGTTTTAATATTTCAATCTAACAAGAAGAAAAATAGGAGAAATGAATTAAAACATAAATAGCATAAACCTAAAAAATAATAAAAAGCAAATAAAAAATATAAATTTCCAAGTCCATTTATTCTATGCGATAAAAAATAAAAATAAAGAATAAAATTAAGTTACAATTATGTGGTCATACCAGAAAACAAAAATTAAACAAAATAAATATTAAAAAACAACAAAAATAGATTAAAATAAAAACACAACTAAAAAATCAATTATGACATCTCATAAAAAAGGAAGTCTAATTTAATATTCAGACTTCCTTTAACCAAATAAATATAAATCATTTAAAAGAGAAAAAATCACTTTTTTATTGATTATTTTTCTGTTTGAAAAAATTTCATGATTTCTTTTTATACAAAGTAAAAATAAAACTATGCCTTACCAAAAAATTCCAATATATTCTGCCGAATCGCTTTAACTGGGAATTTAATCAATAACTGCCACTTTGCTTCTGAATAGAATACATTATGAAACGGTTTCAAACGTCCATAGACCTCAAATGCTTCATCCCGACGTCCCAAGCGATATAATGCTTCTGCCCAAATTAACTGCGCTTTCGCATACATATTTATATCATCTTCAGCGGATACCATTGCACAAGCCGTAATGCATTCTGAATAACGCTTCAAATTCTTCAACATTAAAGCGGCATTTGTTTTCGCAATAGCATAAGTCGATGCATTATCACTACGCTTAATAGAAGCCAATATTTGTAAAAACTCATCAACTTTATTTAGGCTGAGCAATAAGGAACTAAGAAAAAGTTTATCGTCACTGTTAAGGGCAGGTTGTTGAGCAAAATCATTGTACAATTGCTCTAACTCATCAACTTTTTTCAAATGAATAAGCAGGTTTGCTAATTGCATTTGGGCAGAACGATAAACAGCCCTATTTTCATTAGGGATACTGCGATAAATATCAAATACATGCTCAAAATTACGCAACACTTTAACTGGCTTTTCTCTTTCTAACATCTCTAATAAAGCAGCCTTTTGAATTTGCAGTAAATGGTATAACTCAGGTTCTACCTGCTTATCAATATCCATTTTGTCCAATGCTAAGAGCGCAGCTTTGGTCTTTTTTTGTTTTGCTAGCTCAATAGCTGGTCCTGCGACACTTAAAAAACGTTGGGTTATTTTGTCATCTAACATAGTTAACTCGCTGTATTAAACCTCAAAAAAATGTTGTCGTAATTGTTGCAATTGATCTCGTATAGCTGCTGCTTTTTCAAATTCAAGATCTTGTGCATATTTATACATTTGTTGTTCTAACTTCTTAATCTGTTGCTGATATTCTTTTGGTGTTTGTGGTAGTTGATAAAGTGCGGTCGACTCTGCCACTTTTTTGCTTGCTCGACTCGCTTTTGCTTTATTATTTGCGCCTTGACCAATATCAAGCAACTCACCCACCTTTTTATTCAATGCTTGTGGAACAATACCTCGCTCCTGATTATATTTCATTTGTTTTTCACGACGGCGGTGAGTTTCACCAATCGCTTTTTCCATAGAATTAGTTATGCGATCTGCATATAAAATCGCTTTACCTTTAAGGTTTCGTGCTGCTCGTCCGATCGTTTGTATCAATGAACGTTCAGAACGCAGAAAACCTTCTTTATCTGCATCTAAAATTGCAACTAATGAAACTTCTGGAATATCTAACCCCTCTCTTAATAAGTTAATTCCAACTAACACATCAAATTCACCCAAACGTAAATCACGAATGATTTCAACACGCTCAACTGTATCAATATCTGAATGTAAATAACGCACTCGGATACCATGTTCATCAAGATAATCCGTAAGATCCTCTGCCATTTTTTTAGTCAGTGTTGTCACTAATACTCGCTCATTTTGATCTGCTCTTTGTCGAGCTTCTGAAAGCAAATCATCAACTTGAATTGCTACTGGACGAATTTCAATTTCGGGATCAAGTAAACCTGTTGGACGTACTACTTGATCAATAATTTCACCACCTGACTTTTCTAATTCGTAAGGTCCTGGTGTCGCTGAAACATAAATTGTTTGTGGAGCTAAACGTTCAAATTCCTCAAAACGTAATGGGCGATTATCCAATGCTGAAGGCAAGCGGAAACCATACTCCACTAATGTTTCTTTACGTGAACGGTCACCACGATACATCCCTCCAATTTGTGGTACAGTCACATGAGATTCATCAATAATCAACAGTGCATCGGATGGCATGTAATCGAATAATGTCGGTGGCGGCTCTCCCTCATTGCGCCCAGAGAGATAACGTGAGTAATTTTCAATTCCAGAACAATAACCTAATTCATTCATCATCTCGATATCAAATTGTGTACGCTGTGTAATACGTTGTTCTTCTAAAAGCTTATTATTTTCTAACAAAAATTTTTTACGCTCAGCCAATTCAGTTTTAATTTTTTCAATTGCATCTAAAATACGTTCACGCGGTGTCACATAATGGGTTTTCGGGTAAATGGTATAGCGCGGTACAATACCAAAACTGGTACCTGTTAACGGATCAAATAGACTTAAACGCTCAATTTCATCATCAAATAATTCAACCCGCACCGCTCTATCATCTGATTCAGCAGGAAAAATATCAATAATTTCGCCGCGTACACGAAATGTACCACGTTGAAATGCTTGATCATTACGTGTGTATTGCAGTTCCGCTAACTTTGCCAATATTTGTCGTTGGTTAACAATCGCCCCTGTTTGCAAATGCAACATCATTTTGAGATAAGAATCGGGATCACCCAAACCATAAATTGCAGACACAGAAGCCACTACGATAGTATCCCGACGTTCTAAAAAAGATTTTGTCGCTGACAAACGCATTTGTTCAATTTGATCATTAATTGATGCATCTTTTTCAATAAATGTATCACTACTTGGTACATAAGCTTCTGGCTGATAATAATCATAATAGGAAACAAAATATTCCACGGCATTCTCAGGAAAAAATGCTTTCATTTCCGCATAAAGCTGCGCTGCTAATGTTTTATTTGGTGCGAGCAACATCGCAGGACGGTTTAAAGTAGCAATCACATTGGCAATTGTAAAAGTTTTACCCGACCCTGTTACACCTAACAAGGTTTGATGGGCTAATCCATTTTCTAACCCATCAATAAGTTGTTGAATCGCCTGTGGTTGATCGCCAGAAGGTTGAAAATCAGAATGCAAAATAAAAGACTTTGTGTTAATTTTTTGTGCCATATCGCCTAAACGCGTCAGTTGAAAGTGCGGTCAATTTTAGCATAGTTTTACACTAAATTTTGATCTAAAAAAGCTAGGTTTTACACAGACTTATAATTGTCAAGATTCAAACCTCTCAAATTTCAAAAAAAATTTAAAAATATTTGTAGAGTTTTTATAACCAATTGATAAATAACAAAATGTTATTTTACAACCAATTATGTGATGAAAGTGAATAATACCAGTAATGGCTTAGCTTTAGCGATTTTTTTTAACAACAACTCACAGAGTTATCCACAACCTCTGTGGATATAAAAATCCTCTAAAAAAAGAGTTATTTTTTTCTTTTTCTAAGGTTGACAAGGGATAATAAGCACATTATCATACGCCACCTAAATTCTTTGTGATACAGAATTTTTCCTCCTTAGTTCAGTCGGTAGAACGGCGGACTGTTAATCCGTATGTCGCTGGTTCGAGTCCAGCAGGAGGAGCCAATTTTTCTTTTGGTAAGCTTTTATTTGTCTCCTTTTATAAAAGTTTATTTTTCACCAAAAGAGTTTAAGCCCATATCCTCCTTATGGGCTTTTATTTTTTCTTTAGCTTATTTTCTTCTCTTTCCCCATTTTTGCATATATTATACGCGTCCAAATTTCGCTATTTTTCCAATAGGATTTCAGATGTTATTAGAAGCTTCTTTTGCCATTATTGTCGGGTTAATTATTTTAGTTTGGAGTGCAGATCGTTTTGTTGATGCTGCTGCTGCATTAGCACGCTATTTAGGCATGTCACCATTATTAATTGGTATTTTAATTATTGGTTTTGGTACCTCCATGCCAGAAATGGTCGTATCAGCACTCTCTGCATTTAATAGTAGTCCAGGCATTGCGCTAGGTAACGCCTATGGTTCAAATATCACCAATATTGCCTTAATTCTCGGTTTAACTGCATTAATCAAACCATTAGTAGTACATGGCAGTGTGATTAAAAAAGAGCTTCCAATCTTACTTAGCGTCACTTTTCTCTCTGCTTATTTTTTATTGGATATGAAAATCTCAACTCTTGAAGCTTATAGCCTACTTGTTATTTTTATTGCCTATGTCTTCTGGACGATTTGGTCAAGTAAAAAGCAACGTCCCTCTGTTCAAGCTGCTTATGAAGAAGACACAAAACAGCAAATTTCATTCAACGCCTCTGCCTTTTGGCTGATAGCAGGTCTTATATTACTGATGCTTAGCTCTCAATTACTTGTTTGGGGGGCAATAAAAGTCGCTAATTATTTAGGTGTAAGTGATCTTGTCATTGGGCTCACTGTTGTTGCAATTGGCACTTCATTACCTGAAGTCGCTGCATCTATTGTGGCTGCACGTAAAGGCGAAGTCGATCTTGCGGTAGGCAATATTATTGGTTCAAATTTATATAATACTTTAGCTGTTGTCGGTTTAGCAGGGGCGATTATGCCAATTGAAGCAGAAAGCAAAGTGCTCTCTCGCGATATGTTAATGATGTCTGCATTGACAATGACATTATTTATTTTTGGTTTGATTGCCTACAAAAAACAGCATACTCTAGGTCGTTTCAACGGTTTGTTCTTTTTCGCTAGCTATGTTGGTTATACAATTTTCTTAGTTCGAACCGCACTTTAACCTATTTTACAGCATACAAAAAAGCAGATCTTGTGATCTGCTTTTTTTCTCCTTCTGGATATGCAACAAAATGAAATTTACCACTCTACTGCCTCCTCTAATCCTTATTTTGCGCCTAGTTTATCTGTTTTAACGTTAACGAGTGAATAAAGCCGCTCCACCAGTAGTAGACAATGTTGTGCCATACAACAAACTGGTTGCGAAAAAAATCAGTAAAATCCCCGCAAACAATTTAAGCAAACTCTCACTATTGCGTTGCAAGATTGGCGAAAATAGGTACCATTTGCCAATTTTTAATGCAGTATGTCTTGCATATAGCACTATTAAAGCAAAACAAGATAAAGTTAATCCAGTACCAATTGCCATAGCAAATGTCGCAACAATTCCCCACCAATAAAGATCAAGCATATAAGCTAAAAACAAAATAAAAATTGCACCTGAACATGGTCGCATACCAATGCTACAAATCACTAAAAGCTGTGATTTCCAATCCATTACCATAGCTAATTGCGTTTGATTAGGGACATGTTGATGACCACAACCACAACATAGGTGATGACTATGTGATGATGCCAGCTGCTGTCCAACTTTCATTGCACTTTGTGACTGTGCTTTAAGTGATAAAATTTGAGGTAATGGTTTTGTCTTCGCCTTTGCATAAGCTAAATAATACTTTTTCCCATATTGATAACACCAACTTAATCCCAGCAGAAGTAGCAATAGAAAAGCCGTACGCTCTAACCAAAGTTGAGTTAATTTAAAATAGCGAGAAGAAAGATTGAGTAACACGACGACAATAGAAGTGGCTGCAACAGCAACAGCTCCCTGCATTAAAGAAGACAGTAAGGTTAATTTCATACTAGTCTTCAGTTGAGTTTGATGAGTAGACAAATAAGTCGCAATAATAAATTTACCATGACCAGGTCCCAAAGCATGAAACACACCATAAAGAAAACTAATAACAATTAACCAGCCACCAGCATAGGTTTTATCTTCATTAATTTGATGTAAATAACCTGACATTAACTGATTAAAATCACGCTGCCAAATAGCCACTTTAAAAAATAGATAAGGAAATAAAAAATAAGCAGCTAAGCCTAACAATAGCAAAATAATACTATACTTAATTGGAAAATTTATTCGCATATTAACATCACTTTTTGCGCAAACAGTACACCTAAAGAATCATCTTCATCACGCTGAGTTTGATCTAATGAATTCGCATATTGCTTAATTTTCGCATCGACTTGTGGTTCAACAACTTCCCCATGGCAATGCATTGAAATTTGCGAAAAATCAACCGCACTTTGCTTGGTTTGATCATAATACATCGACACATAATAAGTAGGATCATATGTCAGTAAAGTGAATTGATTATTAGCTAATTCCCGAGGTTTAGATAACAAAAAATCAAAATAATACATCACTTGATTATTATTTGATCTCATGCCGTAATTTTGTGGCTTCGCACTATATTTCACTTTATTTCCTTGCTTATCAAATAAATAGCTGAAATAGTGTTCATTTATAATATTTCCCATGACTTCATCAATTAATTTCTGTAATGCTTTTTTATCACCGCGCGTTTGCCGGATGTCATATAACATTGTCGCAGAACTGGCTTCATCCAATATCCATTCCATCGAAAATCCGATCAATTTCTGCTCACTAGCTAATACTTTAGTTTTCATTTCAATAAATGCATGTGGATGTGCATAAAGATTGAATGAAAATAAACTCATAAAAAATAACAAAATACTAATAGAAAACGCTTTCATTTTATTTCACCCCGAAATGTAAATTTATTTAACAAATAGCTATAAATATTAACAAAATAATTCCTTTTGGTTATAAAAAAGCAATATTACGAATTAAGAAAATGAGAAAAAAATACCAATTTATAGGTATTTTTGTGACAAACTTCAAAAATAATGTAAAAATTGTTTCACAAGACTGTAAATTTATGTAAAATAAAACTCGTCAAGTGATTGCTTGATATTCATAAAGTTCCTAAATAAAATAATCATAAATAGCTAAACTACTTTCCTACCCTCCTACTCGGAGGGTTTTTTTTATCTGCAATTGGCTAATCTAGCAAATTTCAAGTAAAATAGCCGCACTTTTTTCTATTTTATTAACATGCATAACGAGAGAAATTATGTCATCACAATTTGTTTATACAATGCATCGCGTCGGCAAGATAGTGCCACCGAAGCGCCACATTTTAAAAGATATCTCACTCAGTTTCTTCCCTAGCGCTAAAATCGGAGTATTGGGCTTAAATGGTGCGGGTAAATCAACATTACTACGTATTATGGCAGGTATTGATACCGAAATAGAAGGGGAAGCGCGCCCACAACCAGGCATTAAAATCGGCTATCTACCACAAGAACCTAAACTTGACCCTCAACAAACTGTACGTGACGCTATTGAGGAAGCGGTTGGTGAAGTAAAACAAGCATTAACTCGTTTGGATGAGGTCTATGCACTTTATGCTGATCCCGATGCCGATTTCGATAAGCTTGCCGCAGAACAAGCTGAGTTAGAAGCCATTATTCAAGCGCATGATGGGCACAATCTTGATAATCAATTAGAACGTGCTGCTGATGCATTACGTCTACCAGACTGGGATGCTAAAATCGAACATTTATCAGGTGGTGAGCGTCGTCGCGTAGCGCTTTGCCGTCTTTTACTTGAAAAACCAGACATGCTATTACTCGATGAACCAACCAACCATTTAGATGCAGAATCTGTCGCTTGGTTAGAGCGTTTCTTACATGATTATGAAGGTACAGTTGTCGCAATTACCCACGACCGTTACTTCTTAGATAATGTTGCAGGTTGGATCTTAGAGCTTGACCGCGGTGAAGGTATTCCTTGGGAAGGTAACTATTCTTCTTGGTTAGAACAAAAAGAAAAACGTTTAGCTCAAGAGCAAGCCGCCGAATCTGCACGCCAAAAATCAATCGAAAAAGAATTAGAATGGGTTCGCCAAAATCCAAAAGGTCGCCAAGCTAAAAGTAAAGCACGTATGGCACGCTTTGAAGAGCTGAATAGTGGTGAATATCAGAAACGTAATGAAACTAACGAGCTCTTTATTCCACCTGGTCCCCGTTTAGGTGATAAAGTTATCGAAGTACAGGGATTAACAAAATCTTATGGTGATCGTACCTTAATTGATAATCTTTCATTCAGTATTCCAAAAGGTGCAATTGTCGGTATTATCGGTCCTAATGGTGCAGGTAAATCTACTTTATTCCGCATACTTTCAGGACAAGAGCAACCTGATGCCGGCACTGTCACTTTAGGTGAAACGGTGGTACTGGCTTCTGTTGATCAATTCCGTGATGCAATGGATGATAAAAAAACAGTGTGGGAAGAAGTGTCTAATGGACAAGATATTTTACGTATCGGTAACTTTGAAATTCCAAGTCGAGCTTATGTGGGTCGCTTTAATTTTAAAGGCGTAGATCAGCAAAAACGTGTTGGCGAGTTATCAGGCGGTGAACGTGGTCGTTTACATCTTGCTAAACTATTACAAGCGGGTGGTAACGTTCTTCTATTAGATGAACCAACCAACGATCTTGATGTTGAAACCTTACGTGCATTGGAAAATGCAATCTTAGAATTCCCAGGTTGTGCGATGGTAATCTCCCATGACCGTTGGTTCTTAGACCGTATAGCAACACATATCTTAGATTATGGTGATGAAGGTAAAGTCACGTTCTATGAAGGTAACTTCTCTGACTATGAAGAATGGAAGAAGAAAACCTTTGGGGCTGATGCGATCCAACCACATCGTATTAAATATAAACGTATCGCTAAATAAACTAAAAAACCGCACTTGAAGTGCGGTTTGTTTTTGTAAAATTTTGCGACATTATTTTGCTCGTTTTAAACGCCACAATTGATAAATATGAATAAGGACTAAGAATGCGTTTAATCCAGCGACGGGATAAGCTTGAATACGCAGCGCGTAAATTACAAATAAAATTGCACCAATCCCATTTATCACACGTATAAAAACGATATTTTTAAATAAAAAAGAAATCGCTACCAACAATCCAGCAGCATAGCCTAATAGCTCATTTACATTAAATTCCATATTGCCTCTTTAAAATAAATAAATTACCTATCTCATTGATAGCGCAATAATAAATTATTTTTTTATTCACTTAAAGAGTGCAATAATTAAGCAAACGGTTGCTAGAAAAGAAATGTATTTATTTTTTTCTCAAAATAAATCTAAATGCCTTTTTGCTATTTAAACAAACACAAATTGAACTAAAAACATATATAATCCTGTTCCTGCGGCAATAGAAAGAAACATGTTTTTCTGCCAAAAATGTAGCCCTAATACTACAGCCCCAGCAATAAAATCAGGGATACCATGATTACCACTGAATACATCCACATTTTTATAACAATAAACGACCAGCATACCAAACATCGCTGCAGGTAATACTTTGCCTAAATATTGAATATAAGCTGGAATAGGTCGATTAGCAGGAAATATCCAAAAAGGTAGCCAGCGAAAAAACTGCACACCGAATATCCCCATTACAATAGTAATAATTTGTTCAATTAACGTCATACCTACTCCACACTATTTAATTTCGCTGTTAATTTCACACGACGGAAAGTTAATGCAAGCCAAATCCCAATCAGTGTTGGTAGTAAAAAATGCGCTTCCCCAACGATTAATAATGCAGTAAATGCAATACCTAATCCCAATAGAGAACTTTCATGTGAACTTTCTTTACTCCATTGCTCTGCAAAAATAACTAAAAAAAGCGCAGTCATAGCAAATTCAATGCCAGTTAAATCAAAAGGTAAGATTGAACCAAATAATGCGCCTATCGCGGTCCCTACCACCCAATATAGTTGCAGATATAAGCTAATGAAGAAAAAATACCAACCACGATCAATATTTGTTGGCACTTTTGCCATATAATTCAATGAAAAAGCTTCATCAACTAATGTGCTAATCAAATACCAACGTTTCTTTCCTAAATAAGCTCCATATTTTTCTAACATGGAAATGCCATAGAAAATTTGACGTCCACTGACCATTAAAGTGATCAATAACACATTAAGTGGTGCAAATGGCGCAACGAGTAAACCTGCAACAATAAATTCAACAGAGCCTGCATAAATAAGTAATGCCATTAAAATTGGGTAGATGGCTTCAAAACCCAGAGCCTTCATATAGACACCATAAGCAATGCCTAAAAATAGAAAACCAGATAAAATAGGTAAACTATAAGGAAATGCCGCCTTAGCAGCCGCTAAAATTGGGCGTTTATTTACATCTAACATACAACTTATTCCAACACAGACAGACCAAGTAAAGTAGAAAAACTTTGTGCTTTTACGGTTTCATAAAAATCATCAACAAATGCAATTTTTGCATCAAGCTCGCGAATAGCTGCATACAAGTTACTATACAAGCCCGCTTCTGTAATTTTACGTGCGACTAAATAACCTCGATCTAAATAAGGTTTTGCTACCCAAAATGGTAATGCAGCAATCCCTCGTTTACTCGCAACTAATTGGATAATTGCAATAGTGAGTTCACTTGTACGACGAATAGGATTAATCCCCTTAGGATGTAATACTTTACGTAATAAATCTAACATATCATCTGGTACAGGGTAAGTGATCAAAGTTTGATCTATAAAATCTTCTGCTTGCCATACTGCTTTATGAGCTAAAGGGTGATCCTTTGCGCACAGTCCAACCATTTCGTAAGAAAATAACGGCTTATGTACAACGCCTGCTGTTTCTTCAATTTCAGAAACCACTGCCCAGTCTGCACGATGAGTTAATAACAAGCCAATTGCGTCAGTATGAAAACCTGACACAATATCTAATTCAACTAACGGCCAATTTTGACGAAACGAGTCCATTGCAGGCATCAACCAATCAAAACAAGTATGACATTCCACAGCAATACGCAACTCTCCAGCTTCGCCTTGTTTAACACGAGAAAGATCACGTTCTGCTTCTATCACTTTAGGTAAAATTTCATTAGCAAGCTGAATTAAACGCTCACCTGCTGGAGTAAAACGTAAAGGTTGTGTTTTGCGTTCAAACAGTGGTAAACCATATTGTTCTTCAAGTAATTTTAATTGATGTGAAAGTGCAGATTGGGTTAAATACACACGTTTAGCGGCTAAAGATACACTACCAGTTTCTTTAAGTGCAAGTAACGTTTTAAGATGGCGTAATTCTAAAAATATCGGTTTCATTAAAATAATTCATAAAAAAGAAGACACAGAACGATTTCTATCATATATCAAAATTAACAAAATGGGATCAAGAGCGGTCAGTTTTTAACAAATTTTACCTTTTACGATCTAGATCGAAAAATCCTATGACTTATCTTTACAGGCAAAGCTCATCTTTTATCTTCATGCCTTACTTACATAGAACAAATCAACTTACTAGTTGTGTGGAATATCTTTAAACAACCTATTGAAACTGAAACTTTAGATGACTAGGCAAAAATCGCACTAGATATTGCTAAAGTTGCTATTCTGGCTTGTCCAGTTATACTTTATGGCGAATATCCCCTTATTTTTAAAATAGTTAATATTACTCTGTTATTCTTCGTTAGTTATACCGCACTTGGAGGAAGTCGTTTCCTTCGACGTTATAAAGCAACAATGAAAAATGACATTTATGGAAAAAAACAAATGCCTAATATCACAATCGGCTTATTAATCCTTGCTATATTTTCATTCGTTTTTTTCCTCTTTGCTAAAAATCTATTACAAGAGTAAGAAAAAGAACAAAAACAAAAGAATCGCCAATGAAACAATAACCATTGTTACGTTTTAAACTCATTAAGAGTAATAACGAAAAGGCTCAATAGCGCCTTTTTACATAACCTAATTCTGTCAAAACTAACCGTACTTCTCCAGCCTTCCCCTAACTTTATTATTAAAATTTTTCATAAACTTTGTGAAAATTATTATATTGCATAATACAAAAAAATACTTCATTCTACATCCATCAAGACGTTTAGACGTCCGAAACAATACTAATTTTGAGTGAGGTAATACTATGACTATATTCCATCTAGCAGGCTTTCCACGTGTCGGTGCCAAACGTGAACTAAAATTTGCCCAAGAACGTTATTGGCGTGGTGAAATCGCAGAACAAGATTTATTAGAAATTGCACAAAAATTACGTGCAATTAACTGGCAACATCAAGCCGATGCCAATGCCGATTATGTTGCTGTTGCTGATTTCACATTCTATGATCATATTTTAGACTTACAAGTTGCCACTGGTGCAATTCCTGCACGTTTTGGTTTTGACAACCAAAATTTAAGTTTAAATGAATATTTTCAACTTGCACGTGGTAATAAAACCCAATTTGCGATTGAAATGACAAAATGGTTTGATACCAACTATCATTATTTAGTGCCTGAATTTAATAAATACACTGAATTTAAAGCAAACCCAACACATTATGTGCAACAAATCCGTGAAGCAAAAGCGTTAGGTTTGAAATCCAAACCAACTATTGTTGGACCACTTACATTTCTATGGCTCGGTAAAGAAAAAGGCGAAACATTCAATCGTTTTGAACTATTAGCAAAACTTGTTCCTGTTTATGTAGATATTCTGAATGCGCTAGTCGCTGAAGGTGCTGAGTGGATTCAAATTGATGAACCTGCCTTAGCAGTGGATTTACCCGTAGAATGGCTTGATGCCTACAAAGCGGTATACACAACACTAAGTGAACAAGTCAAGGCGAAGCTACTCCTCGCGACTTACTTCGATTCAGTTGCCGAACATGCAGAATTGCTCAAAACATTGCCTGTCGCTGGACTGCATATTGATTTAGTACGAGCGCCAGAACAACTCGTCGCATTTCAAAACTACAATAAAGTGCTTTCTGTCGGTGTGATTGATGGACGTAATATTTGGCGAGCCAACTTAAATCAAGTCTTAGATATCCTTGAACCATTAAAAACAAAATTAGGTGAAAACCTTTGGATTGCACCAAGTTGCTCATTACTTCATACGCCTTATGATCTTGAAGTCGAAACACAACTAAAAGCAAATAAACCCGAACTTTACAATTGGCTAGCTTTTACGTTACAAAAAGTGCAAGAATTACGTATTATTAAGATCGCACTTGAACAGGGTCGTCATGTCGTTCAAACTGAACTTGATGCAAGCCAAGCAGCAGCAAATGCTCGTGCACATAGTACCGAAATTCACTGTACCGAAGTAGCTGAACGTTTAGCCAACTTACCTGCCAATGCGGATCAACGTCAATCACCATTTGCACAACGTATTGTAAAGCAAAATGCGTGGTTAAATTTACCCAAACTCCCAACAACTAACATTGGCTCATTCCCACAAACTGTTGAAATTCGTCAAGCGCGTGCCAAATTCAAAAAAGGTGAGCTCAGTCTAGCAGATTATGAAATGGCAATGAAAAAAGAAATTGAGTTTGTTGTACGTCGCCAAGAAGAACTTGATCTTGATGTATTAGTGCATGGTGAAGCAGAGCGTAACGACATGGTGGAATATTTTGGTGAATTATTGGATGGGTTTGCATTTACAAAATTTGGCTGGGTACAAAGTTATGGCTCACGTTGTGTCAAACCACCTGTCATTTATGGCGATGTTGTACGCCCACAACCTATGACAGTACGCTGGTCTAAATATGCACAAAGTCTGACAAACCGCGTCATGAAAGGCATGTTAACTGGACCAGTGACGATTCTACAATGGTCATTTGTACGTAACGATATTCCACGTTCTACAGTGTGTAAACAAATTGCTGTCGCGCTTTCTGATGAAGTATTAGATTTAGAAGCAGCAGGTATTAAAGTGATTCAAATTGATGAACCCGCTATCCGAGAAGGTTTACCGTTAAAACGCGCAGATTGGGAGGCTTACTTACAATGGGCAAGTGAAGCATTCCGTTTAAGTGCAATGGGATGTCAAGATGATACCCAAATTCATACACATATGTGTTACTCCGAATTTAATGATATTTTACCTGCGATCGCCAGTTTAGATGCTGATGTGATTACGATCGAAACGTCACGTTCGGACATGGAACTATTAACTGCATTTGGCGATTTCAAATATCCAAATGATATCGGTCCAGGCGTGTACGATATTCATAGTCCACGAGTACCCGAAGCAAACGAAATTGAACACCTATTACGTAAAGCGCTCAATGTGATTCCAGCAGAACGTTTATGGGTCAATCCAGATTGTGGCTTAAAAACACGTGCTTGGCCAGAAACTATTGCGGCATTAAAAGTCATGGTTGAAGTCACTAAGAAATTACGTGCTGAACTTGCCTAAATTTAACAATTTTTTCTAATTAATTGCTCCTAATAGTTTCAAGTATTGGGAGCTTTTTTATACCTTGATTGAGTCAAAAAGATTGACGAAGTGGATATTCCTACTCAAAATATCACATTATTTATCGTCCACGGAGTAAGGTGTAATAATGGATTCGCTTACACAATTTGTTTTAGGTTCGGCCATACAAGGCGTTGGAATGGGCAAATATCAAGGTCGCAAAGCACTCCTTTACGGTGGATTGCTAGGTACGCTGCCTGATCTAGATGTTTTTATTCGTTATGCTGATCCAATTTCATCAATGACTTATCATCGCGGTTTTAGCCATTCTATTTTTTTACTAACCGCACTTGCTTTCTTGATAACATGGGTAACATTTAAACGAAAAAGCCATTTACCTTTTACATTTCGAAGGCTGTTTTTGACTCTGACACTAGCCCTTGTGACGCACCCAATTATTGATGCAATGACGGTTTATGGTACCCAACTTTTTTGGCCCCTGCCATTTGAACCCATCACTTTTTCAACAGTTTTTGTAATCGATCCGATTTATACGTTGCCACTAGTCTTTACTTGTATTTGGGCATATTGGAAAAAAATGGATAGCCGTTCTGTACGTGCTATGTCTATTGCACTCATATTTGGTTGTATGTATTTCGTCATCGGTTTCGTTGGACGCAGTTACCATGAACAACGCATTGAAAATATGCTGACTCAAAAAGGAATTGAAGTAGACAAAGTGTTAGCAACACCGACCCCATTTAATACTATACTTTGGCGTGTACTTGCGATTGATAAGCAAGGTAATCTATATGATGCGATGAGTGGCTGGTTAGATAATGGCTCGCCCGAATTTATTAAAATTCCACTTAATCTTGAATTAAAAGCAAAAATTATTGCTGATTCACCCCAATTACAACGCTTCGAATGGTTTACTGATCATTGGATTCATTACGAACAAATTAGTAATCAGCTTGTGGCAAGTGATACTCGAATGGGTTTAGCAGGTCAATTTAACTTCCGTTTTGTTGTCGCGGAAAAACATAATCAAGAATGGAAAGCTATTCTACCAACAGAATATCCAACTGCCACTCATAATCTAAACAAAGCAATACTGGCGAAATTCTGGCAACGGATTTGGTCAGATGATAAACCTCTCCCTTTAGAGGAATGGGCAAGGTTATAACTTTCAACAAAAGCAACTCCGACAAAACAATCAAGTGCGGTCAAAATTTTTAAAATTTTGACCGCACTTTTCTAAAGTAAAAAAGTAGAAAGGTGTCTTTCTACTTTTTTATATTACTTGATGAGGCTTTAAATCAGTTACCACTGATAACCCAAACCAACACCGCCAGAATACTGACCTACGCTATTTGCTGTTCCCGTTAGTTTCAAGATCAACTTGCCATTATCACTCGCCCGAGAATAGCCTACTGCAAGCGCTGAGGCGCCGCTATAACCACCAGCTGCTGCAGACAACATCGACTTACCAGCACGATACACTTGAGGTAATGAAGCTGCCGCCGCAGAGTTCGCACCAACACCTCGAACTTGTTTATCTAAGCGGTTGACACGACTATTTACCTTGTCAATTTTATGATGAAGCGCATTAGTCACATGTTTTAAGTCGCCTACATTAACTGCATTATACAAAGTATTGCCAGAAGCTTGTCTGACATCAACAGGTTGCCCATGATTATCCACTAAACCACTCGCAACATGACTAATTTGCTTATGACCTGCATTAATTCCTTGTGATGTCACATGAATATCCCCCGCTCGCAAGCCTTGTTGGTTTAATTCAACAGTATCTCCAACTTTCACACCATCATTACTCACTTTTGTAGAGCCTATCTTGAGGCTACCTTCTTCACTTAAATCAATTTGTTTAGCAAGCGCAATTTTCACTTTACCATCTTCTACTTTCGTCTTGATATTACTATCTGCGCCGACAATATCGACTTTTTCACCAAGTCGTTTTTTGACAGCATTACCATCCTCAGCTTGAATCGCAAATCCTTTTTCAGTCAATTCTTCTTTCGCTTTTTCTAACTGCCCTAAATTGACAGCGTCCTTACTGTCCTTACCATCCATGAGATTTGTAATTCTGCCATCTTGATTAAATGTCACACCGTCCTTATCATCAGGTCCACGCAATACTAAATTTTGCTCTCCATTACTTCCCGGTTTGCCTACAATAGACATACCTTCTTGACCATCCTTATTCTTAAATTTAATTTCAGCGTCTTTTCCATCTTTGCCGTTCAAAACAATACCAGCAAATTTAGGACGTCTTTTCATGACAATTTCTAATGAGTGATCATCTTTATAACGCACACCTAAATTAGCCGATGTGACAAATGTTGAATCAGACAACTTGGATGAATCCGCAATGCCACCTAGAATACCTAACTTTTGATTAAGCTTACGCTTTACCACTTTATTATTGTCATTGCCATCATTACCTACAAACATTAAACCATCATTTAATGTCGCAACTTCTTCTTGTTGATCATTAGGTCGTGTATAAACAAGACGCGCTTTGTGTGCGCCTTCTTGTCCTTTCAATCCCTTGCTGCCTTTTGCCACACTGACTGTGACTTTAGTTATTGAACCATTTGTATTATTTGGACTAGCAATTTCAATTGCCCCTTCTTTTCCCTTTAAAGTGACACCCGATTTACCGTCTTTTCCTTTAGCACTAACCACACCATCTACGCTTTTTTGACCGTTTTTTCCGCCTGCGATCAATTTATTCACAGTTAAATTATCTCGCGTTGCGATAGTCACATTGGCACCATCTTGCTTAATCTTAATATTTTTTCCTGCTTTAATAGTTACGGTATCACCTAGTTTAACTTTACTCGCTCCATTTGCATTAACGACTTTGCCACCAGCTTCCTCAACTTTAAGCATCCAACCTTTCTCAACTTCTTGCTGTAAAGCATATAGTTGACTTCCATTTATCGCATCAGTTGATTTATCTGAAATACGTCCAGCAGCTAGATTAGTCAATGTCCGCTCTTGATTTGTTGAACCAATACTCACTGTGCCAATCGGTTTTTCACCTGCAAATTTATGCTCATTACCATTAATCGTTGTTTTTTCTGTAGCTACTTTCTCTGTTGTTACTGAACTTGCCCCTAACGCCACACTATTTTTATGCTTCGCTTGCGCAGCAAAGCCCAATGCGGTAGCATTTTTGGCTTTACTTTGTGCACTTGTCCCTAACACAGTAGCTCGATCTTGAGTTGCTTTTGCTCCAGTACCAATCGCAACTGCTTTTTTACCATGTGCTTCTGCTTGATACCCAAACGCAATTGTTTTCTCTTTTTTTGCTTTTGAATTTACACCAAATGCAATTGCAGCTATTGCTCTGTTATCTTTATCGGCACTCAACACTTTTTCATTTAAGTAAGAATCATCTTCCATTTTAAATTGACCCGTTTCAGCATTAGCTCCAAAAGCAAAAGAATTATGTCCATTAGCTCTAGCACCAGAACCTATCGCAATAGCATAATCGCCATTGGTTTGCGTACGATTCATGCCATCATATTTGGTTTTTTTCGCATTATGCTGATTTTCCCCATTCAGTGTTTTTGGTGAAACACTCCCAATTGCGATAGATTGATCACCTAATGCCGTCGCAGAAGCACCTAACGCAAAACTTGCCTCTCCTTTTGCCCAAGCGACAGAACCAATAGCAGTAGAATAATCACCAATTGCAGCAGACTGACGCATCATAGATAATGAATTAAAACCATGAGCACGAGCCGCAGTCCCTACTGCGACAGAACCTATTTTTTCAGCTTGAGCAAATGCACCAAGTGCTACTGCAACACCACCTGTTGCTTTGGAATAATCACCAATTGCAATACCATCATACTGTGGATTAGCTTTATCTGCTGTAGATTTAATATCAGTTTCACGACCTAACTTGATCCCTTGTGCTGTTTTAGGATCAAAATAATTCTCCGCAGATTGATTTTCACTTAGTCCTTGTGGATCTATATTTTTTTGCTCTTTATTTGTATAAGATTTATTACCAGGATTCCAATAATTGTAAGGTCGAGAACCATCTTTATCATTGTAATTTTGATCAACTACATTATTGTCAGCCCTGCCATTAACGATAGTACCATTTACAGTTTGTTGAATATCAATATAAGCTTGGGAGGGTAACGTGATAAAGAATAATGAAGACAATATTGTTAATTTAAAATTAAACTGTGTTTCAGTTGAATGGAGATGTTTATGTAAAGTAGAAGATAATTTACTACGGCCTTTTGCTAATTCAGAAACAACCACTAAAGATTGAGTCATTATATTCCAAATGACTTTATAGATGCGATTCATAAAATTCCTTTTATATAAAAATAAATTACGGCTTAAAAATTTAATTAACTCCGTACTTTCCCCAAATACGGGGCGGCTATTCTACTTACCGATCAATATAATGTCCAAAATTAAATATAGCATTTAATTTAAAAAATATTCAAAAGACGAATTTACATACAAAACTTGTTATAATTATAATCTAATAACGTTCTGGCCATATTTCTTGTACTGGAATACCAATAAAATCAGCGATTATTTTTTCACCTTTAGGGTATTTTCGATCTAATGCATTATTAAGCGTTCTGGGATGTAAACCAGCTTGAACAGAAAGTTGAGCAAGCGAACTGCCTTTTTCCTTAATTGCAGCAATAATATATGCGCGATGCATATTCTTTTTACTCTTTTTCATTATGTGATATCCTTATGACTTAAATTAATACATGCTTCAGCACACATGTGAGTAACTGATAAGAACTATACAACCATTTTCAAAGGAACTCAATAGTTCTTTTTCAAAAAATTTATCTTCTTGATTTAATTTCAAACAGATCAATAGGTTAAATTCTCACAAAGTCAACATCAGTAGAGTTCCTAACAAGGTTTTTATGCAGAACTATCAAGAGTGGTTTTCAATTAAAGAGCTTATGGGAAAGGGATTGTATTTACCTTCATCAGATAAAGGTATTGTGAAAAAAGCAGCTCGTGAGGGATGGATAAAGCGCCAAAGAGAAGGGGTTAAAGGAAGAACATTTGAATATCATTACTCTTCATTTCCAGTTGCTGTACAAAAACAACTTGGATTATATGACGAAAATAATCCTGTGAGTAACTCTTCTTTTAGTAAAGATATCGATGAACGAACCCATCATTATTCAACGCAACTACAAGTCAGTAAAGCAGGAAATAGCGAAGATCAGGTACAAATTCCCGTTTATCAAGATATTACCCTCAATCATTTTAACATACCACCTGATGATTACATTGGATTAAGTACCCAATGGTTAAGTTTAAGAGGAATAGTTCCTAATAAACTTGCTTTTATTGTTGCTTCTGGAGATAGTATGCAGCCGACGATTCACAGCGGTGATCTTCTGCTAATTAATCGCGCGGTAATAACACCTAAAGATGGTGAAATTTATCTTATGCGTTTCGGCAAACAGCTATGGATAAAACGAATTCAAGGGCTACCAAATGGTATTCGATTAATTAGTGATAATCAGCTTATTTATCCACCGATTGAATTAGATATGGGAGAAGATAAAAATGTTGAAATTATTGGTCGAGTTGTGTTTATAGGTCATCATTTAATTTAATCGCTCAAAAAATAATTGATATTAGTTTAATTTTTATATTTCATTTATTACTTAGTTTAAATTTTATTCAGCCATATAAAAATAAGCTATTATTAAAATGTTTTTTATTATTTATCTACGAATAAAATCGGGTTAATTAAAAATGATCACTCCCTTAATTTATTTTTAATGATAGTATTATAATAAATACCAATTTGTATTTATTTTAATCTATAAAACCCTTCAGTAATAAAAAAATCTGCACTTCAATTGGATAATCAATCCCATCTTAAAGTGCAGATCTGCTATTAAATCTTATCGTTATTTAACTTAACGCCAAGATTTATATTGATTGATCAACCCATTAGTCGAACTATCATGGCTTTCAATTTTGCCATCACTAGCTAATTCTGGCAAAATGCGATTTGCCAATTGTTTGCCTAATTCAACTCCCCATTGATCGAAGCTATAAATATTAAAAATCACACCTTGTACAAAAATTTTATGCTCATACATTGCAATTAATGCGCCTAAGCTAAATGGTGTCATTTTTTGTACTAAAATAGAGTTAGTTGGTTTATTACCCGTAAAGACTTTGAATGGCACAATGTCTTTCACTTCATCTAGTGACTTACCTGCATTGATAAATTCAGCTTCAACCTCTTGCTTACTTTTACCAAAAGCCAGAGCTTCAGTTTGCGCAAAGAAATTTGATAATAATTTCTCATGATGATCAGCAAGTGGATTGTGTGTTTGCGCTGGCGCAATAAAGTCACAAGGGATTAGAGTCGTGCCTTGATGGATAAGTTGATAGAAAGCATGCTGACCATTAGTACCAGGTTCCCCCCAAATGATTGGTCCCGTTTGATAATTATTAATCTCCTTCCCATCACGATCAATGTATTTTCCATTTGATTCCATATTACCTTGTTGGAAATACGCCGCAAAACGATGTAAGTATTGATCATAAGGTAAGATAGCTTCTGTTTGCGCCCCTAAAAAATTCGTATTCCATAAGCCAACGAGCGCTAAAGTAGTTGGAATATTTTGTTCGATTGGCGCGGTACGGAAATGTTGATCCATCGCGTGCGCCCCTGCTAAAAGAGCTTCAAAATGCTCAAAACCAATTGATAATGCAATAGATAATCCAATCGCTGACCATAATGAATAACGACCACCAACCCAATCCCAGAATTCAAACATATTATGAGTATCAATACCAAATTCAGCTACAGCTTTAGCATTGGTTGAAAGGGCAGCAAAGTGTTTCGCTACATGCTGCTGTTCTTTAGCACTTGCTAAGAACCAATCACGCGCAGAAATCGCATTTGTCATAGTTTCTTGAGTGGTAAAAGTTTTCGAAGCCACCAAAAACAGGGTCGTTTCTGGATTCACTTTCTTCAACACTTCCGCGACATGTGTTCCATCAACATTCGATACAAAATGTAAATTCAAATGATTTTTATAAGGACGTAGTGCTTCAGTAACCATATAAGGCCCTAAGTCTGAACCACCAATACCAATATTAATCACATCAGTAATTGCTTTACCTGTATAACCTTTCCATTCACCTGAAATGACACGTTGACAAAACGCTTTCATTTTTGCTAATACCGCATTTACCTCTGGCATCACATCCTGCCCATCAACTAACACTGCTGTATTTGCTCGATTACGTAATGCCGTATGTAAGACAGCACGATCTTCGGTTCTATTGATTTTTTCACCTGTAAACATTGCTTCAATAGCATCAGATAATGCACATTCATTTGCTAATTGACGTAACAACGCTAATGTTTCTTTAGTCACATTATTTTTCGAAAAATCCACCAAAATCTCGTTATTAAACATCAATGAATAATCTGCAAAACGATCTTTTTCTTGAGCAAAAAGTTGCTGAATTGTCACCGCACTTTGTTGTTGGTTATGCTGTTCTAAGGCTTTCCATGCAGCAGTAGATGTTGGGTTAATGTTTTTCATAGCTTTTCCTTTTTTATGTCATATCAAATGAATGAAATAATATACTAAATTAGTTTTTTGGTTAAGAGGCAAAGGTTGAGTAAAAGCAAAGTTAAGTTTTATAAATCAATTAATTGTCTTATTTCTCTCCAAAGTCACAACTATTTTGTGATATAGCTCACATTTCTCAGTTTCTTTCTTGTTTTTTTTGTTTCTTTACTTTTATACTCTTGCCCACTTGTCGGAGTGCTTTCGAGCTGAGACCATATTGGGATCCGTCGAACCTGTTAGGTTAATACTTGCGTAGGGAACAAGTTAAAATTCATCAAAATTAGACCGCTCTTTAGTGATAAGGGAAACCTTATTTAACTAAAGCGATGAGTTCACCCCTCCCTCACTTCAACAAGCAATTTACTTTATTACACATTAAAAAGGTATATTTGCTTATGTCAAAACTTACAACTCGCCGTGAAAAACGTGCTTCAGCCCAAAGTTTCATTCAAACATTAAAAGGTTATCAGCATCCCAGCTCTTCGCGCATTTACCTGCAAGGCTCACGAGCTGATATCCAAGTACCTATGCGTGAAATTCATTTAAGTCCGACATTAGTTGGTGGTGATAAAGATAACCCGCAATATGAAGCTAATGAGTCCATTCCTATTTATGACACGTCAGGCATTTATGGCGATGAAAATCAACACATTGATGTTACTAAAGGTATCCCTGCTTATCGTGATGCTTGGATCTTAGAACGTAGTGACACTGAATACCTCACAGGATTAAGCTCAGAATATGCTAATCAACGCTTGCAAGATAACACATTAGATGAATTGCGTTTTCAGCTTAAACGTCAAGTCAAACAAGGCAAAATAGGAAAACGAGTAACGCAATTACACTATGCACGTCAAGGCATTATTACGCCAGAAATGGAATTTATCGCGCTTCGTGAAAATATGGGACGAGACAGAATTAAAAGCGGAATACTATTACAACAACATCAAGGACAGAATTTTGGTGCTCAAATTCCTCCCCATATTACACCTGAATTCGTACGCCAAGAAGTCGCCGCTGGTCGTGCCATTATTCCTTGTAACATCAATCACCCTGAATTAGAACCAATGATTATTGGACGTAATTTTTTAGTCAAAGTCAATGCTAATATTGGTAACTCTGCTGTGACCTCATCAATAGAGGAAGAAGTAGAAAAATTAGTATGGGCTATTCGTTGGGGAGCAGATACAGTAATGGATCTGTCTACTGGACGTCATATTCACGAAACACGCGAATGGATTATTCGTAATAGCCCTGTGCCAATTGGTACTGTCCCACTCTATCAAGCATTAGAAAAAGTCAGCGGTGTCGCTGAAAATCTTACTTGGGCAATCTTTAAAGACACGATTATCGAACAAGCCGAACAAGGAGTAGATTATTTTACAATTCATGCTGGCACCTTATTACGTTACATCCCAATGACAGCAAAACGCTTAACTGGCATTGTTTCTCGCGGTGGTTCAATTATGGCAAAATGGTGCCTAGCTCACCATTGCGAAAATTTCTTATATACTCATTTCCGTGAAATTTGTGAGATTTGTGCGCGCTATGATGTATCGTTATCTTTAGGTGATGGTTTACGTCCAGGATCAATTCAAGATGCCAATGATGAAGCCCAGTTTTCAGAGCTGTATACACTAGGTGAGCTCACTAAAATTGCTTGGGAATATGATGTCCAAGTGATGATAGAAGGTCCTGGACACATTCCAATGCACATGATTCAACGTAATGTTACTGAAGAACTCTCTCATTGTCACGAAGCGCCATTCTATACGTTAGGCCCTCTTACCACTGATATTGCCCCAGGTTATGATCATTTCACTTCTGGCATCGGAGCTGCCATGATTGGCTGGTTTGGTTGTGCGATGTTGTGTTATGTGACACCAAAAGAGCATTTAGGATTGCCTGACAAACACGATGTTAAACAAGGGTTAATTACTTATAAAATAGCCGCTCATGCAGCAGATTTAGCTAAAGGCCATCCTGCTGCTCAAATTCGCGATAATGCGATGTCAAAAGCCCGCTTTGAATTCCGTTGGGAAGATCAATTTAATCTTTCCCTTGATCCAGAAACTGCACGAACCTATCACGATGAAACCTTACCACAAGAATCGGGCAAAATAGCTCATTTCTGTTCTATGTGTGGTCCGAAATTCTGCTCGATGAAAATTTCACAAGAAGTGCGTGATTACGCAAAAGAGTTACAACAAATAGATGTTACTAATATAGACGAATCCCAAACTAAAGGTTTGCGTGAAATGGCAGAAAAATTCCGTGAAAAAGGCAGTGAAATTTATCATCAAAGCCAACATTTAACACAATAACTTTGTAAATTATTTAAATATTGAGCTTAATAAAAAGAAGACGCTAAATGATGCGTCCTCTCTTATGCAAAAGTGCGGTCACTTTTCGCCAAGTTTTATATCACTAAATCAGAGAATACAAAATGCCATTATCCGATCAAACATTTTTACGCTATAGCCGCCAGCTATTACTTGAAGAATGTGGGCTTGAAGGGCAAATACGTTTAGAAAAAAGTAGCATACTGATTGTTGGCTTAGGTGGATTAGGTTCTGTTGTAGCACAGTATTTAGTCGGTTCTGGTGTAGGAAAAGTCTATCTTGCCGATTTTGATACAGTTGATATTAGTAATCTTCCTCGCCAAATTTTATACAGTACAAAAGACATTAATCTTGCGAAAGTACAAGCAGCTAAAACCCGTTTAACAGCGATTAATCCACAAGTCGAATTAGTCACCATTACTGGTCAACTGGGTTTGACTCAGCTAAATTATTGGGCAAAAAAAGTCAATTTAGTCTTAGATTGTACAGACAACATGCCTACACGCCATCATATTAATCAAGCTTGTGTTGGGCTGAATAAACCCCTCATTTCGGGTGCAGCTATCGGTTTATCAGGGCAACTGATTAGCCTAACAGATTATCATACGCAAGGTTGTTACGCTTGTTTATATCCTGATCAAGAACTAGCACACTTAAACTGTAAAACAGCAGGTATTCTCGCTCCTGTAGTCGGTACAATTGGCTGTTTACAAGCGCTTGAAGCTCTGAAATATCTATTGGGCTTAAACGTTTCTAGTGCAGGCAAATTAACATTATTTGATGCCAAAAAACTCACATGGCAAACCCTCTACTTACAGCCCAACAAGCAATGTCAAATTTGTCATTGCCATAGTTAAATCTCTTTTTTCAGCAGGATAATTATGGAAATTTATTTAAATGACGCAAAGCTCAATCTAGAGCAAAACTTATCAATACAACAACTGATTGAACTGCAAAAACTAAATCAACAAGGTTTAGCTATTGCAGTGAATCAACAGGTTTTACCTCGCTCAGAGTGGAGCACCTATCAATTACAAGCCAATGATCGTTTAACAGTTTTTCGTGCAATTGCTGGCGGTTAATCATCAAGGATATTATATGCAAACCATAAATTCTATTACACAAGATGCTTTAGTCATCGCTGGTCACCAATTTAAATCTCGTTTATTTACTGGTACGGGTAAATTCTCACATCCCCAATTAATGCAGCAAAGTATTATAGCATCAGGTTCACAGCTGGCTACGATGGCGATGAAACGCATAAATTTGCAACAACAAAATGATGATATTTTATCGCCATTATTAGACATTGGAGTGAAATTATTGCCCAACACGTCGGGGGCTAAAAATGCAGAAGAAGCTGTATTTGCCGCGAATCTAGCACGAGAAGCACTACAAACTCACTGGATAAAATTAGAAATTCATCCTGATGTTCGTTATTTGTTACCTGATCCAATCGAAACACTAAAGGCGGCAACAATATTAGTCAAACAAGGTTTTGTTGTCCTGCCTTATTGCGGAGCAGATCCCGTTTTATGTAAACATTTAGAGGAAGTTGGCTGCGCCGCAGTAATGCCTCTTGGCTCACCAATTGGTTCAAATAACGGCTTAAAAACTCGGGAATTTTTACAAATCATTATTGAACAAAGTCAAGTACCTGTAGTAATTGATGCAGGTATTGGTGCACCAAGCCATGCAGCAGAAGCCATGGAGTTAGGCGCTGATGCGGTGTTAGTGAATACTGCAATGGCAGTAGCTGGTGATCCGGTTATGATGGCAAACGCATTTAAATTTGCTGTTGAAGCAGGGCGCTTAGGTTATTTAGCTGGTTTAGGTAAAATCTGCCATACTGCACAAGCCAGCAGCCCTCTTACTCAATTTTTGGATAAATAAAATGATGCTACAGCTCTCTCGCTTTACCGATTATTGGGCAACTTTAGATTGGGATAATCTTGCGCTTTCTTTGCGTAGCCAAACAGCACAAGATGTAGAAATCGCATTAGCTTCCCCGCATTTAAATTTATCACAATTGATGGCATTACTTTCGCCTGCTGCTGAGCCTTATTTAGAGCAAATAGCACAAAAAGCACAACGTCTAACCAGACAGCGTTTTGGCAATGTCGTTTCTTTTTATCTACCACTTTATTTATCTAATTTATGCTCAAATGATTGCACTTATTGTGGTTTCTCTATGAGTAATAAAATTAAACGAAAAATCCTTGACCTAGCAGAGATTGAAGCAGAATGCCACGCTATTAAACAACTCGGTTATGAGCATATTTTGTTGGTTACAGGAGAACATCAAAACAAAGTAGGAATGCATTATTTCAAACAAGTTTTACCTAAAATCCGACCGCACTTTAGTGCTTTGCTGATGGAAGTACAGCCTTTAGAACAACAAGAATATGCCCAATTAAAACAGCTTGGCTTAGATGGTGTATTAGTCTACCAAGAAACATACCATGCCCTACAGTATGCTAAACATCATTTATGGGGTAAAAAACAAGATTTTTTGTACCGTTTAGATACACAAGATCGTCTTGCTCAGGCTGGTATTGATAAAATTGGCTTAGGAGCATTAATTGGCTTATCAGATGATTGGCGTACTGATTTATATTTTGTTGCTGAGCATTTAAATTATCTACAACAACGTTATTGGAAAAGCCGTTATTCCATTTCATTTCCACGATTACGCCCTTGTGCAGGCGGCATGCAACCTACTGTAGAAATAAGTGACAAGCAATTACTCCAAGCTATCTGTGCATTCCGCTTGTTTGCGCCAGAGATAGAACTTTCCCTATCAACCAGAGAGTCACCTTATTTCCGTGATAATGTTGTTCCCATTGCAATTAATACGATAAGTGCTGGCTCTAAAACACAGCCTGGTGGTTATGCTAATCGCAATACTGAATTAGATCAATTTTCACCTTATGATGAGCGTTCAGTATCTGAAGTAGCGCAAGCCCTAATCCAACGTGGATTACAACCAGTTTGGAAAGATTGGGATGACTATTTAGGGCGTTAATAACAAAAAATATAACAAAAACAATCTAGTCAGTAAAAAGGAGGGGCACAATCCCCCAGATTAAAGAGCAGATTTTTTATGACTAAATATCATAGAGCCTTCCAGAAGCAAGAAGTCAGTGCCTATCTCACAGCTAAAAAATCTACAATGTGAGTTGTACCCAGTTTGGATGAGCCATGTCATCCACATACTCCTGATTATTTAGGTAAAGATCTAAATCTTTATCTCGCACAAAACCAAATTGATAACCATGTTTTTTTGCGAAAGCTTTTAATGCATTAAATTTTAATGCTGCAAAAGGATCAATGTTTTTATCTCGCCCTGTTGCATCTTCGCCTCCTTTGGTTTCGATTAACCAAATCTCACCACTGGTAGTCTTCACAATGTAGTCAGGATAGAATAACCGCTGCTTATCCACGCCTGTGTAATACACGATAGAAAGATAATCCTGCCCTGTATCACCATTTTTATACACAAACGCCACATTAGGGTTACATTCACAATATTTCTCAAACAAACGTTCACAAATAGAACGGTAGGTACCAGCAGTAATTTGACTTGAGTAATTTTTATATGCATTGCGTTCAAAAATAGTTGCTACACTGGTTGGATCGTAGGGATAAAGCGCCTGTAAAGGTATCTTAAACACATCTTCTCTTAGTGGATTTGTGCCAAAATCCAGTGAATGCTGTTGCTTCGCTGAAGCAAATTGTATAAACAATATGTTAAATTTATCGATATTATTGATCACAAAAGCATAAAAGCCCTTCAAATTTAATTTAAGCAATTTGTATTTCGACAAACCAAAATCTGCCAAAAATAGAAACTGTAACATCTGGCGCGTACGTTCATAGCTCAACCCCAAATGTTTTTTCAGACTATCAATATGCTGACGTAAATCAATGCCATGTTCGTGTGTATTCACCAGATAATGTAGAGCATGATATTGATTTGGTTCTTCCTTAATTTGGTGCAATGTTCGATAACGCCCTGTCAAATATTGACGATATAAATGTTCGCCAAACACAAAACCCGCATTTTCTAAACAACGTTGATTTTCTACTACATTGGAAGTGAGTTTAAATTCTGTCTTGAAAAACTCGTACAATCTCGACCGCACTTCTACATCATTTTCAAAATCTGCATCCTTATTGCGCAGTTCCTTTTTCAACTCGACGCGCTTCGGTTCATCTTTTAAAAAGAGGCGTAAATACTCATTACCGCCACTCTTTCTTGCTGCCTCTTTATATTTCTCATCAAAAGTATAAAGATAGGAACAGTCCAAAATATCTTTACCATAATGTCTTGCCATTGGCATTCGGCGAAGTCGTCCAAGTGTTTGAATTTCAAAACTTTCGGACATATTTTCCCGTAGTTTCACTAATACCTTAGCTCTTGGGCAATCCCAACCTGTCGCCAATGCTTGCTTAAACAGTAAAAAAACTGGCTCCGCATTATGATGTGTAATGCTGTCAGGCTGGTCGATTTCACCAATATTAATTTTGCCAATCTTGTGTGATTTCTTATCTTGACTGTTTTCTGGACTTAACCACTTCGCCACCATTTTATTTTCATAAGAGTACCCCATTTCCGCTAATTTCGTTTCCACAAACTCAATCAGCTCATCATTCATGTTTGGGAATTGTACCAACACAAGTGGTCGAATTACTTCATTCTCTTGCAAATAAGCCGCAGCAATTTGTTGGCGGATGCTATCGGCTTTTTGCAGCAAAAGAGCGGTTTCATTTTGAATGTTTTCCATTTGCTCAGTATTAAGATCCTTATTGATATACATTGCTCTGGTAATCAAACCTTCGTTGATCACATCCACTTCCTTGATTTCGTAAAAAGTCGCCTGTGGATTAGGCTGTGGCGTAGCTGACACACGAATTTCCATATCTGCATTGAGTGTATCAATAATATCTCTTGCTTTCGCTGTATCGTTTTGGTGTTCTTCATCAATAATCACAATAAACTTTTTATTAGCACGATGAGCATCCGCAATATGTTGCTTGAGATTTTTTCGCTCACTCTCTTTCAATGCGATATTACCTTTTTTAGTGATAGTTTCCCAGTTGATAAAATAACTCGTGCCTTGCTCAAAACCGCCATTGAGAATATCCGATAAAGTTGCTGTTCTTGAAGTTGGTGAAAAACGTTCCATTCTCTCTTTTGATTGCTGTTCTAAATCACCTTTGCCTACCGTAAACCAGCAAAAAATTGCATTGGGATAATCCATCCAAAAGGTTTCAATAAATCGAATTAAAATAATAGTTTTACCACTGCCAGTCGGACTTTTCATCACAATTTGTGCTTTTTTATTGGAAGAACTCATTAAAAAATCCACTGCTTGTTGTTGAAAATCTTTTAATTTTAAACCGATCATTTATAGTTCCCCCATTTCAACTAATTCTTGGCGAAAATAATATTCTGGAATTTCAATCACACGAATTTTTTTTGCAGCTACCAACGCATTTTGGCGCCTTGAAAATAAGATATCTGACGTAATAAATAGTGTGGATTTTTCCGTGATGTTTTCTGTTAAGATTTCAGCTAATTGTTCTTCACTCTCAAGTAAAAACACTGTTTGATGATCAATTTCACAACCAAAATCTAATTCAATTAAGGGACGAATATAAGGCAGTAATTGATTACGTAAAGTGCGGTCGTTTTCAGCAAATTTTTGAATAAAATCGGTTTTTAAATACTTCAAATTATGTGGCAAATCCATTTGAATATTTTTAAGGCGCTGATAAGTCACTTCTTCGCAAATATTATTTTCATTATTGGTACACAGAATATAAGTACGATTACCACCATCTTCTTTATTCAGTTGAGCTACAGCGTGACCAGTAGTACCAGAACCAGCGAAGAAGTCGAGGATGATAGAATTAGATTGTGAATAAAGTGAAATACACTGTTTAATTAATTTCACTGGTTTTGGATAAGTAAATAAAGCCTGACCACCAAAAATCTCTTTTAATTCTTTTGTTGCTGTTTGAGAATGATCAACTTCACTGTATTTCCAAATTGTCATTGGCACAACCGATTGATTTACTTCTGATAAAAAACGCTTTGTTTGAGGAATACTGTTATTTTTTGAACCAAACCAAATTCTTTTATCCTCTAACATTTCATAAAACCTTTCTTGAGAATAAACCCAGCTTCTACCTTGCGGTGGATACACAATTTTTCCTGTGGGTGTTGTAATAGGGTAAATATTACTTTCAACAGCTGGTCCAACAGATAAATCACTTGTTTTCCAAACTCCTCTAGGATCATTATCTGGATTTTTATAACGATTATTAGCTTCCTCTGAACGTTTTAATTTATTACTTATCGTTAATTCTTTATTTTTTGCATAAACTAAAATGAAATCATGGCTTTCAGAAAAATGTTTCTTTAAGTTAACTGGTGAATATGCTCTTTCCCATACAATTTGAGCAAGAAAATTTTGCTCACCAAAAATCTCATCACATAATAACTTCAATTGAGCCTGCTCATTATCATCAATAGAAATAAAAATCACGCCCTGTGGGCTTAATAAATTTTTTGCTACGGCTAACCGCTTGTTCATAAAAGAGAGCCATTTAGAGTGGGAATAACCGTCGGTTTTATCTACAATATGATCATCGTAAATAAAGTCTTTATTACCTGTATTATAAGGTGGATCAATATAGATCAGATCGATCTGGCTACGGTGTGTTTTTTCGAGAAGTTTAAGAGAATGGAGATTATCGCCTTCGATTAAAAAA
>NZ_JBHUFP010000007.1:0-31384 GCF_042681465.1 Pasteurella oralis | reverse complement strand
TTCGCTCGCTGTTCGCTCGCTGTTCGCTCGCTGTTCGCTCGCTGTTCGCTCGCTGTTCGCTCGCTGTTCGCTCGCTGTTCGCTCGCTGTTCGCTCGCTGTTCGCCAGCGATTATCTGGCGGTCTTTTAACTCTGTCAATACTGGAATATGCTTTTTGAGCATTTCCTCAACATTTTCACTATGTTCTTCCCAAACTAAACCATATTTCTTGCTAACTAAAGCATTTTCAATTTCATTAAATGCTTGAAGGTGAACATCATCATTGTGTGCTGCTTTTAACTCTGCCAAAAAAGCGAGCATTTTCTCTCGTTTCTGTTGGGATAGATTCATTTTTTCTCCTTAACAATATATGAAGTAAAACTTTGCCTTCTTTAAACATTTCATGTTATCAAAAAAATTTTAGAATACTTTTTTAAACATTCTAATTTTAATTAAGTTATGATAATCAATGCGTTGAACAACATTAATTACACTAAAAAGTGCGGTAAAACTGACCGCACTTTCTTTATCTACTATTAATCCACATATTCTGTTAATACACGTGGCGTTAACTTTGTAATAAGTTCATAGCTGATTACGCCACTAATTTTGGCAATTTCTTCAATGGGAAGCTCTTTACCCCATAAAATTACTTCATCACCGACACTATCTTGGCTTTCTTGACCTAAATCTACCGTCAGCATATCCATAGATACCTTACCTACTATTGGTACACGGCGACCATTTAAATACACAGGCGCTCCTGTCGGCACATCTCGAGGATAGCCATCACCATAACCAATCGCGACCACACCAATTTTAGTTTCTTTATCGCTCACCCATACTCCACCATAACCAACAGGTTCACCTTCTTTATGATTTTTAATAGCAATTAACGAGGAGGTTAACGTCATAACTGGTGTAAGATCATATTCTTGTGCAGGGATGTTGACTGGTGAAATGCCATACATAATAATGCCTGGTCGAATCCAATCTAAATGCGATTCTGACCAAAACAAAATGCCGCCTGAAGCAGCAATACTGCGCTGTCCATTTTTATCTTTTGTACAATGCAAGAAACGACTTAATTGCATCGACGTATAATCACAGTCTAACTCATCTGCACGACTAAAATGGCTAATAAAACAAATATCAGGATCGACATTAGGTGAGCTTTTAAGTGTGTGATAAAAGTCATTAACTTGATCTAAATCTACGCCTAAACGGTGCATGCCCGTATCAATTTTAAGCCAGACTTTAATTGGTGTTGGCACTCTTGCTGCTTGCAATGCCCGTAATTGCTCCACATTATGTACAACGGTTTGAATATTATTGATCGCAATAACAGGCAAATCTTTATCACAAAAAAAGCCTTCAAGTAACAAAATAGGTTTCGTAATCCCATTTGAGCGTAAACTTAAGGCTTCTTCTAAACGAGCAACACCAAAGCAATCAACCATGTCTTCTACGGCGGATGATACAAACACGACTCCGTGCCCATAAGCATTTGCTTTGACGACTGCAATAATTTTACTGTTTGGTGCTTTCTGCTTAATAGTTTGGATATTATGTTTTAGCGCAACAGAACTAATTTTGGCTGTTGCAGGTTTCATATTCATTAATAATCGTCTCTCATATCTCGTTGTTCAGCTAAATTATCAAAGCGAGAATATTGTCCTCTAAAGGCAAGTCTGACACGTCCAATTGGACCGTTACGCTGTTTACCAATAATAATCTCTGCTACTCCTTTATCTTCGGAGTTTTCGTTATACACTTCATCACGATAAATAAACATGATCAAGTCAGCATCTTGCTCAATAGAGCCAGACTCACGTAAATCTGAATTGACAGGACGTTTATCTGCGCGATTTTCTAACGTACGGTTAAGCTGTGACAATGCAATGACCGGCACTTCCAATTCTTTTGCCAGTGCTTTTAAAGAACGAGAAATTTCTGCAATTTCTAAAGTACGGTTATCGGCAAACCCTGGCGCACGCATTAATTGTAAATAGTCCACCATAATTAGGCTTAACCCACCATTTTCCCGATATACGCGTCTTGCTCTTGAACGCAATTCTGTCGGTGTTAAACCAGAAGAATCATCAATATATAAATTTGGTTTATTTGCAAAAAGTCCCATTGTACTACCAATTTTTGACCAGTCGCTTTGATCTAACCCCTGCCCAGTACGAATTTTTGTTTGATCCACACGCGATAAAGAAGCTAATGAACGCATCATAATCTGTTCTGCTGGCATCTCTAAACTGAATACAAGCACAGGTTTCTCACTTTTCAATGCCGCATTTTCACACAGATTCATCGCAAAAGTGGTTTTCCCCATTGATGGACGCGCAGCAACAATAATCAAATCTGAAGGCTGTAAGCCCGCTGTTTTTTTATCAAGCGCATCAAAGCCCGTACTGACCCCAGTGATACCGTTATGCCCTTCCGCTTTACTTAATAACTCAATACGATCAATAGTCTTTTCAAGAATAGCGCAGATATTTTGTGGACCATCATTTGAAGTCGTCCTTTTTTCAGAAATCGCAAATACTTTTCGTTCTGCCTCATCTAAAATATCTTTTACTTCCATACCTTTAGTGCTGTAACAACTTTGTGCCACATCATTACTCACACTGATTAAATCACGTAAGATCGCACGATCACGTACAATCGCTGCATAAGAAACAATATTAGAAACACTTGGTGTATTTTTCGAAAGCTCAGCTAAATAAGCAAATCCACCGACATCTTCACTTAAATTTTTCTCTTTCAGAAATTCATAAATATTAATTAAATCAATTGGTTTACCTTGGCGTACCAAGTTTTCCATCTCTTGAAAAATGACACGATGAGCGGCTAAATAAAAATCATCAGGAATTAACATATCACTAATGCTATCCCAATGTGCAGGATGAATAAGAATGCCCCCTAAAACAGACTGTTCCGCCTCTAAGGAATGAGGCGGCACAATGCCTTGTTCAAGTGGTTTAGTTGAAGTCTGGGAGGTCTTTTTTGCCATAAGAGTTGGTTTTTTATTAGAATCAAAATTAGCCTATATCATATACTAATTCTTTTTTTTATTTAAGTAAGAATTGGGAGTAAAACACGAAGTCAACACATCAATTCAGCACAAATTTTCTAAAAACAGACCGCACTTAAACAGTTAAAGTGCAATCTATTCTGACAAAATTAAACGCTATGTTTGGGCTATATTAACGTAGCTTTTCTAATTTTGCCAAATGTGCGATAAGCCATTTAATCCCTTGATTTTGAAAAGCAATTTGTAAACGTGTGTTGTTATCAGCACCTTCAACATTAATGATTGTACCTTGTCCAAATTTCGCATGTAATACTTTTTGCCCCATTTTCCATTCACTCTCGTTCAGAGTTGGCGCAACAGATCCCACTTTTTGTTGATTCATCGCGCGCGTGACTGTACCACGTAAACGTACCTCTTGAATACATTCTGATGGTAATTCAGCGATAAAACGTGAAGGCAAATGACGTTCTTCTTTAGCATATAAACGACGACTTTCCGCGTAACAAATCGTCAGTTTCTGCTTAGCTCGAGTAATCCCTACATAAGCTAATCGGCGTTCTTCTTCTAAACGTCCTGGCTCTTCAAAAGAACGGAAGCTTGGAAATAAACCTTCTTCAACACCAACCATAAACACACGTGGAAATTCTAGACCTTTCGCAGAATGTAGCGTCATCATTTCGACATACTCTTGATGTGGTGCAGCTTGTTCTTCACCCGCTTCTAATGAGGCATGTGTTAAGAATGCAGTTAAATCAGAAAGCTCCTCCGCTTCATCAGGCTTAATAAACTCTTTAGTTGCAGTTACTAATTCTTCTAAGTTTTCAATCCGCACTTCGCCTTTTTCGCCCTTTTCTTGTTTATACATTTCATATAAACCAGAATGTTTGATGACAAAATCAGTTTGGGCAAATAATGGCATTTCGGCACTGTCTTGGTGTAATGAGTTAATTAACTCGATAAAACGCTGTAACGAAGTGGCTGCCCGCCCAGTCAGTAAGTTCTCATCAATCGCTAAGCAAGTAGCTTGCCATAACGTCACCGCACGTTCACGAGTTAAGCGACGTAAAATATCCAAGGTTCGATCTCCAATCCCACGTGCTGGCGTATTGATTACTCGCTCAAAAGCTGCATCATCCTGACGATTGGCAATTAAACGTAAATAAGCTAATGCATCTTTAATTTCCTGGCGCTCAAAGAAGCGCATTCCGCCATAAATACGGTACGGGATTTGTGCACGAATCAACGCTTCTTCGATAACTCGTGATTGACTATTACTACGATACAAGATCGCACAGTCATTCAACTTGCCCCCTTGCTCCAACCACTGTTTTACTTGTGCCGCAACAAATAAGGCTTCATCCAGTTCATTAAATGCAGCATAGATCCCTACAGGATCGCCCAGCTCTCCTTCTGTCCATAAATTCTTACCTAATCGGTTGCTATTATTTGCAATAAGCTGATTAGCGCTTTGTAAAATATTACCCGTAGAGCGGTAATTTTGTTCAAGACGAATTGTTTGTGCTTGAGGGAAATCCTCTAAAAAGCGTTGAATATTTTCAATTTTTGCACCACGCCAACCATAGATGGATTGATCATCATCCCCCACAATCATCACTTTACCTTGCTCACCAGCTAACAATCTGACCCAAGCATATTGAATTTTATTCGTATCTTGAAACTCGTCGACTAAGATATGCTGGAAACGTTGTTGGTAGCGTTGTAGGATAACTGGTTTTTTCAGCCACAGTTCATAAGCGCGTAACAACAACTCTGCAAAATCCACTAAACCTGCACGATCACAAGTATCCTGATAAATTTGATAAATCTTAATCCACTCACGTTCATGACGATCGTTGTTATCATCAATTTGATACGCGCGTAACCCTTCATCTTTCTTATTATTAATATACCAACAGACTTGTTTGGGAATAAAAATTTTCTCATCAAAATTGTGTAATTTAAGTAAGCGTTTAACTAAACGAAGTTGATCATCAGAATCGAGAATTTGGAAATCTTGTGGAAGGTTGGCATCAAGGTGGTGAGCGCGTAGTAAACGATGTGCAATACTATGGAAAGTTCCTACCCACATACCAAATAAACGTTTTGCCGCATGTTGAGCTAAGGTCTTTTCAATACGTTGACGCATTTCAGCAGCAGCTTTATTGGTAAAGGTTACTGCCATAATACTGCCTTCAGAAATAGTTTCGACTGCAATCAACCAAGCAATACGATGAGTTAATACACGCGTTTTTCCACTACCTGCCCCAGCTAAAACGAGGTAATTACCTAAAGGTGCAGCCACTGCTTCACGTTGTTTATCGTTTAACCCATCCAATAATTCTGAAATATCCATGCTGCTCTTTACCTTCATTTTTCATTTTACTATTCCATTTACATCATACCAGTAACTAAATGGAATAAATCAGGGCAGACACTATGCGCTGCCCCAATGTTGAGTATGTCATCAAACTGTCTTTTTATACAGTAAAATTATAGAGAAAATTCTTAAAAAAACAACCGCTCTTTTCCTGCATATATTGTGGCGCGACCTTCTCGAGCAAAACCAACTAATGTCAATCCACATTGTTCTGCCATACTCACAGCCAACTCTGTACCCGCCGAAATTGCAATTAACATCTCAACACCACATACCGCTGTTTTTTGTACCATTTCATAACTAGCACGACTGGTCACGACAACAAAACCTGTTGGTTTACCTTGTTTAGCATACCAACCTAATAACTTATCTAAAGCCACATGGCGTCCAACATCTTCACGAATTGCTAATAAATGACCTGCAATATCAAAAAAGCCTGCGGCGTGAGTTGATCCTGTTTGTTTGCCTAATTCTTGCGCTTGTTGTAATTGGTTAAGACAATCTTCTAATTTATTTAAATCAAACTGTAAAGTGCGGTCTAATTTTGGCAAATTTTTATGTACTTGTTGCAATTGTTCAGTACCACAAATCCCACAACCAGTACGCCCTGCTAAAGTACGACGTTGTTCTTTTAAACGCACAAAACAACGGGTTGCTAGCTCAATTTGCACTTCAATCCCATGGCATACCCTAATAACATCAATGCCATAAATATCACTCACTTTATCAATAATTCCTTCAGCCAAAGAAAAGCCTAAGGCGAAGTCAGCCAAATTTTGTGGTGAACACATCATTACTGTATGGGAAATTCCGTTATAAACTAAAGCAACAGGAGTCTCTGTAGCAAGATTTTCTTCTTTTAACGCATAAGTTATTGTTTTGTTTTTTATTTGTTGGTTTTTTGTTAATTTATTAAAAAAACTAACTTTTACTTTTGTGATCCAAGTCAAAATATTTTTCCTTATTAATGGTTATGGGTTATAGATTTACCATTAAAAAATCAGTATCCTAAAAGGTGCTTAAATTGTAGGTATTTACGTACTTGTATGAGATATACCAACAATTCAAAACTTGGCAAGATTGTAATACAATTTTAACAAGTGAAAAACAAGCCCAAAAATATTTAACGATTTATTTAACGAATTTACTACTATCACATGCGAACAAACTTGTTTTGTCACGCTAAGGAGTATTATCTATGCAGGTCAGTAGAAGAAAGTTCTTCAAGATCTGTGCAGGGGGAATGGCGGGTACATCTGCGGCAATGTTGGGCTTTGCACCGACAGAAGCATTAGCAGCACCTCGCAATTACAAATTATTACGTGCTAAAGAAACACGTAATACCTGTACTTACTGTGCCGTTGGCTGCGGTATGTTGCTTTATAGCCTAGGCGACGGTTCAAAAAATGCTAAAGGCAAATTATTCCATATTGAAGGTGACCCTGATCATCCAGTTAGCCGTGGTGCACTCTGTCCTAAAGGTGCAGGCGCATTGGATTATGTAAACAGTGAACGCCGAGTTCTTTATCCAGAAGTACGTGAAGCAGGCTCAAAAGAGTGGAAACGTATTTCTTGGCACGAGGCGATCGAACGTATCGCACGACACATCAAAACTGACCGCGACGAAAACTTTATTACGCATAATGAAGCAGGCGTTGAAGTTAACCGCTGGATGACAGCAGGTTTCTTAGCGGGTTCTGCATGTAGCAATGAAACAGGTATCCTCACTCAAAAATTTGTACGTTCTCTCGGTATGATTTTTACCGATAACCAAGCAAGTATCTGACACGGACCAACGGTAGCAAGTCTTGCTCCATCATTTGGTCGCGGTGCGATGACAAATCACTGGGTTGATATAAAAAATGCCGATCTTGTTATTGTAATGGGTGGTAACGCCGCAGAAGCTCACCCTGTGGGATTCCGTTGGGCAATTGAAGCGAAAAAACAAAACGGCGCGAAGTTAATGGTGGTTGATCCACGTTTTAACCGTACAGCCGCTGTCGCCGATATTTATATGCCACTACGTCCAGGTACCGATATTGCCTTCTTATCAGGTGTTATTCGTTACTTATTAAATCATGACAAAATTCAACACGAATATGTCAAACACTATACTAATGCGACATTCTTAGTAAATGAGAATTTCAAATTTGAAGATGGCTTATTCTCTGGCTATGATTCAGAAACCCGTAAATATGATCGTTCAACTTGGGCATACCAGTTTGATGAAAATGGTGAACCTAAACGTGACATGAGTATGCAAGATCCACGCTGTGTGATCAACATGTTAAAACAGCACGTTTCCCGTTATACACCAGAAATGGTTGAACGTATTACAGGTACAAAACAAAAAGACTTCCAAATTTTCTGCGAAGAAATTGCGAAAACTTGTGCACCAGATAAAGCGGCAACGTTTATGTACGCATTAGGCTGGACTCAACATACTGTTGGTTCACAAAATATTCGTACTATGGCAATGATCCAATTACTATTAGGTAATATTGGTGTTTCTGGTGGCGGTGTAAACGCATTGCGTGGTCACTCAAACGTACAAGGTATTACAGATTTAGGCTTATTCCCAAATCGTCTACCAGCTTATATTCCATTACCAACCGAAACTGATGCTACGCTAGAAGCTTTCTTAAATCGTATTACCCCAAAAACGATGATGAAAGATCAGGTGAACTATTGGAAAAATACACCGAAGTTCATGGTCAGCATGCTAAAAACATTCTATGCCGATAAAGGCACTAAAGAAAATGAATTCGGTTACCATTATTTACCAAAACTGCCAAAAGGCGGAATGGATCACATGCGTTACATTGAAGAAATGTATCAAGGTCGTGTGAATGGTTATTTCTGCCAAGGTTTCAACCCTATCGCTTCTTATCCAAATTCAGGCAAGATCATTAAAGCATTAAGCAAATTAAAATACTTAGTGATTTTTGATCCGCTTATTACTGATACATCAGAATTTTGGATGAACCATGGTGAATACAATGATGTAAAAACTGAAGAGATTCAAACTGAAGTCTTCCGTTTACCAACAACTTGTTTCGTGGAAGAAGATGGTTCTATTGCAAACTCTGGTCGTTGGTTGCAATGGCATTGGAAGGGTGCAGAACCACCGGGTGAGGCTAAAACTGATGGCGAAATTTTATCTGAAATTCGTGCAGAGTTAATCCATTTGTATAAAACAGAAGGTGGAAAAGCACCACTTGAGCCATTAGAAGCCATGAGCTGGAACTATGCAAATCCACTTGAACCAAAAGCAGAAGAAGTGGCTAAAGAGAATAATGGTTATGCATTAGAAGATTTATTTGATGCAAATGGCAATCTCATCTTGAAAAAAGGACAACTCCTTTCAAGCTTTGCACAAATGCGTGATGATGGCAGCACTTCTGGTGGCTGCTGGATCTATACCGGTCAATGGACAGAGAAAGGGAACCAAATGGCAAACCGTGATAACTCTGATCCATCTAACCTAGGTAATACATTAGGTTGGGCATTTGCATGGCCATTAAACCGTCGTATCCTTTACAACCGTGCGAGTGCTGATTTAGCAGGTAATCCATTTAACCCTAAACGTCCATTAGTCAAATGGAATGGCAAAAACTGGAACTATATTGATGTAGCTGACTTTGGTACCGCACCACCGAATAGCTCGACATTACCATTTATTATGCAACCAGAAGGCGTAAGTGGTTTATTTGTGCGTGAACGTATGGTTGATGGTCCTTTCCCTGAGCACTATGAACCAATGGAAAGCCCAATTGGCACTAATCCTCTGCATCCAAATGTAGTCTCAAGTCCAGTTGCACGTATTCTACCAGCAGATAAGGAAGATTTAGGTACTTCAGCTGATTTCCCTTACGTTGGAACCACTTATCGTTTAACTGAACATTTCCATTACTGGACGAAGAACTCACTTTTAAACGTTATCGCTCAACCTGAGCAATTCGTCGAAATTGGTGAAGATCTTGCGAAAGAAAAAGGCATCAGCAATGGTGATACAGTGAAAGTCAGCTCAAAACGTGGCTATATCAAAGCCGTTGCAGTTGTCACTAAACGTATCCGTACATTAATGTCTGATGGAAAACCAATTCATACTGTAGGTATCCCAATTCACTGGGGCTTCTCAAGTGTAGGCAAAAAAGGCTTCTTTGCGAACAACTTAACTGTTCGTACTGGTGATGCAAATACGCAAACACCTGAGTCAAAATGTATGTTAGTTAATATTGAGAAAGTGGGGGCTTAAGATGGGTGTTGTACAATCTCAAAATATAATCAAAGCCTCTGCGACATCAAACTTTACACCCGCACCACAGGCGCGTGATCATCAAATTGAAGTGGCTAAATTAATTGACGTCACGACTTGTATTGGTTGTAAAGCTTGTCAAGTAGGCTGTTCTGAATGGAATGATTTACGTGCCGAGCCAGAAAAATGCGTGGGAGTATACGATAATCCAATCGATCTCAACGCGAAAGCATGGACTGTGATGAAGTTCAATGAGGTGGAAGAAAACGATCGTCTTGAATGGTTAATTCGTAAAGACGGTTGTATGCACTGTAGTGAGCCTGGCTGTTTAAAAGCTTGTCCTGCGCCAGGCGCAATTATCCAATATGCTAATGGTATTGTTGATTTCCAATCAGACAAATGTATTGGCTGTGGTTACTGTATCGCAGGCTGTCCATTCAATGTACCACGCATGAATCCAGAAGATAATCGCGTATACAAATGCACTTTATGTGTTGACCGTGTGACTGTGGGTCAAGAACCTGCTTGTGTCAAAACGTGTCCAACGGGTGCCATTCGTTTTGGTAGTAAAGAAGAAATGAAGCACTACGCAGAAAAACGTATTGCAGACTTGAAATCGCGCGGCTATGAAAATGCAGGCTTATATGATCCAGAAGGTGTGGGTGGTACGCATGTCATGTACGTACTACATCATGCAGATAAACCTGAACTTTATTCTGGCTTACCAAAAGATCCATCTATCGACTTGAGTGTCAAACTTTGGAAAGATGTATTAAAACCAGTAGCGGCAGTTGCAATGGGCGGTATCGTATTAAGCGAAATTGCTCACTATATCGCAGTGGGTCCAAATACAGAAGAATTTGACGAACATGATGAAGACGAAGCACATAATGGAGGCAAACATGAGTAAGATTAAGATCAGCAACGATCGTAAAATCGTGCGTCATAAACTGCCTGCGCGTCTAAGCCATTGGTTACTTGTGATCTGTTTCTTTGTCACTGGGTTATCAGGACTTGCTTTTTTCTTCCCTGATTTTGCGTGGTTAACTGAGATTCTTGGTACGCCACAACTTGCGCGCTTTGTGCACCCATTTACAGGAATTATTATGTTCATTGCATTTCTTAACTTATGTCGTATTTATTGGCGACATAATTTCCCAGAGAAAAACGACTGGGTTTGGTTAAGAAATATTCATGAAGTACTAAAAGGCAATGAGCATGCTGTTTCTGACAACGGTAAATATAATCTTGGTCAGAAAATGTTATTCTGGACCTTGATTCTTGCGATGTTAACTCTACTTGTCACAGGAATTATTATGTGGAGACAATATTTTTCACATAATTTCTCTATTCCAGTGATTCGTATTGCCATCTTATTCCACTCTACCAGCGCATTCTTACTTTTCACTGGTATTATGGTACATATTTATATGGCATTCTGGGTGAAAGGTTCTATCCGTGGTATGGTCGAAGGCTGGGTTACAGTACGCTGGGCGAAAAAACACCACCCGCGTTGGTATCGTGAAGAAGTTTTACCTCAATTAGAAAAAGAAGAACAAGAGAAACATAGCCAAAAATAAACTATGCTAACTCAATAAAAGTGCGGTCAAATTTTCAGAAATTTTCTAAAAAGCGACCGCACTTTATTTGTTACTTAAACAAGGAAAAATGATGAGTATCAGAATTTTACCCGAATCAGAAATCAAACAAGCTGCCAGTTCTTTTAGCGCCCCAGCATTGCTATTCGCCAATCCGAAAAATCTCTACCAACGCCGTGCAGAGCGCTTTACTACGTTTGCCAAAGCGCATCCCTTAGCTGACTATTTAACCTTTGCTAGTTTAGTTTCTGAAGCACAGCTCGCCGTATTAAAAAACCATCCAATCACCCCAGATTCTCGCTTAAGTGAAAACAATATCTCAGCCGAATTATTGGCAACACAGCCGCTGCATTTTAAACATTGGCAGCGAGATCCTGTCTGGTTAACATTATTAACAGCGCTTTTAAATGAGATAAAACCTAAAGCCAATAACAATATTCTGACTACGATTGAATGGTTAGAAAAAGCGTCTGCAACAGAACTAAACCAATTAGCAGATCACTTACTCGCACAAGAATTTAGCCGAGTGAGCAGCGATAAAGCTGTATTTATTTGGGCTGCACTTTCACTCTACTGGTTACAATTGGTCCAGCAAATCCCACATTCTAGCCATAAAGAAAGTAACGAGAATCTACATGTCTGCCCTGTTTGCGGATCTGCACCCGTTGCCAGTGTAATTCACTTTGGCGCAGAACAAGGCTTACGCTATTTACATTGTGCCCTATGTGAAAGTGAGTGGAATATGGTACGTGCAAAATGTACTAACTGTGATCAAACAGGTAAACTTGATTATTGGTCACTAGATAGCGAAGTCGCGGCAGTAAAAGCCGAAAGCTGTGGAGATTGTCATAGCTATCTGAAAGCACTTTATCAAGAGCGCGACCCCAAAGTAGAAGCTGTTGCTGATGATTTAGCAACATTATTTTTGGATGTCGAAATGGAAGAAAAAGGTTTCCAACGCAGTGGATTAAACCCGTTTCTATTTCCAAATAGTGAAGCATAATTCGCTTATTTTAAATAACAATAACTCATTCATGCTGGCTAAAATAAAATGCATGCTATAAACACTGATTGAAGAATAAGCTTATTTTTGCTTTTATATTTAGAAATGCATGTCCACTGTTTTATTCAGATAAAAAATAGGCAGATCATTATTGAGCTGCCTATTTTTACTTTTGCATTCACAATTTATTGCAATACGGACAAACGTTGCTGCGCTAAAGCGGCAAGTTCGCCTTGTTGATTAGATAATTTTTGATACCAATACACGGCTTGTTTCTTATTTTTCTTGGTACCTTCCCCTTTTTCATACATCATTGCCACACGGTATTGCGCATCATGATTACCCGCTTCCGCTGCTTTTTTAAACCATTTAAAAGCATTAGCGAGTTGTTTTAATTCATTTTCATAAATTTGCCCAAGTACCATCATAGCATCTAGTGAACCTGAATTTGCGGTTTTCTCAAACAACTTAATACTATGCTGAATGTCTTTCTTAACACTATTGCCTTGTAAATAAAAGACAGCCAGATTATTGATTGCTTTAATACTTCCCTTTTCAGCCGCTTCACTAAACCACCAATAAGCTTTTTCAAAATCTTGCGCAACACCTTGTCCTCTGGCATATAAAATACCTAAATTGGCTTGAGCTTGATAATCTCCCTTTTGCGCTAAAGGTAAAATTAATTCAAAAGCCGTTTTCCAATCTTGTTTATCTGCCGCTTGCAAAATTAATTGTTGACGCTCATCATCACTCAACCCTTGCGAAATTTGTTCATTTTCGACCGCACTTGATACCACTGGTGTAGCAGAAGCTACCCGTTCCTCTGTCAACGGTTGTGCCTGTGCAAAAAAGGCATTCATAAGTATACTCAATACAAGCGTTTTTTTCATAGCTAAACCTTATCGTGTCGCAACTAATAACATCACAAAAAAGACGAAAGAAACCACCATTTCAGCTAATCCAACTTGCTTTACACTGAGCTTAACGCGTGGCAGCCAAATAGCACGAACCAATGGTGGTAAATAAGCTAATGCTAACAAATATTGTTGCAAAGGTAAAAACATCAACACACAAAACAAATGAAAAATAATGGAAGCTTTTAAATAAAGTGGGTTCTTACGTTCGCGTAAAACCGATTTGACATAAAGCGTTGTACCAATAAAGAACAAACTTGGATAAAGTGCAACGAACCAAATTTGAATATCAAATCGACGTTCTGCAAAATAATAAGCTGCCATCCCTGCAATAGCGAAAATAGTAATGCCGGCAAAATCATTTAACAATGCACGTTCATCTTTTTGTTTAACATAGTAAATACTTACCACGACGAGAGGTAACATCACGATGACAAAATAGACAATATGCCAGTTATACCATAGTGCAGGTAATGCAAACAAGGCACTAGCACTACCATAAATCCAACTCCATTTGATATTCATCGGCATATTTCTTCCTTTAAATAGATTCAGGAAAGGATAAGTCATAAGATACAGTGCTGCCCAAGCTAAAAATAGGAAAAGATGTTGCCAGATTGGCTGAGATGAAAGCATGCCATATAAAAATGGCATTAATGCCATCACAATCGCACCATGTTGATTAGAAATTAGTAACTTCATTATTCAATCGCCAGACTAAAATTAAGTTGCGTAATTTTAACGAGTTTGATACAAAATAGATATGATATTTGTTCGTTATTCAATCAAAAGAGGGCAAAAAAATGGTGAGTATCCAACGTTTTCACTCAACATCACGTTTATCTGAAATGGCAATTTATAATGGTGTAATCTATTTAGCAGGTCAAGTACCAGAAAAAACGGTACAAGAAGCAGCCTATGAACAAACAAAAGAAATATTAGATTTAATTGATCAATTGCTCGCTGAAGTAGGCGCGAATAAAAGCCGTATCATTAGTGCTCAAATTTATCTAGCAGATATGAGTGATTATGATGAGATGAATCGCGCTTGGGATGAATGGGTCGATACTAAATCACCGCCAACACGTGCTACTGTAGAAGCAAAATTAGCCGTACCAGACTGGAAAGTTGAAATTGTTATCACTGCTGCCGCTTAATTTGTACAATATTTTATTCATATACAAATTTCTGCTTTCTCATTAAACAAACTTTGTCTTATACTTAATGGGCTAATTTCTTAATGAAATTAGCCTTTTTATTTACTCCTCTGGAAAGCATCCTATGAATATTTATACCTATATCTGTTTTTTATCCACCATTTCCATCCTAATTGGTTTTGTAACACGCAAGCTCAACGATAAAATCCAATACACGATTGCGATTACCGCCACTTCAATAATTGTTTCTGTCTTATTTCTTATCTTCGGTCATCTCTCTTGGTTTAAACTTGATGTGGTTGCTACTCACGTAATGGAGCAAATAGATTTCAAAAGCTTCTTACTCAACGGGATACTAGGTTTTTTATTATTTGCAGGTGCCTTGGGAATTAAGCTGCCAGTTTTAAAAAATCAAAAATGGGAAATCACCACTTTCGCCCTTCTCTCAACACTCACTTCCACTTTCATTATCGGCTTCCTTCTCTATACAATTTCCAGTGTCATCGGACTACAAATTGAACTAGTCTATTGCATTTTATTCGGTGCTTTAATTTCACCCACCGACCCTATTGCAGTATTGGCTATCATCAAGAACTTAAAAGCGCCAAAGCGTTTATCCATGCAAGTGGAAGGTGAATCGTTATTCAATGATGGGGTTGGCTTAGTGATTTTTACAACGATTTTCGCAGTGGCTTTTGGTGATCATACTCCAACTGCAGGTGGGATTGCTGAACTATTTTTACAAGAAACAATCGGTGGTATCTTATTTGGCTTTGTTATTGGCTTTATTGCGCATTTACTGATTTCAGCAACAGATGATGGCAGCTTAGAGATTCTACTAACATTAACTATTCCAACAGCAGGTTTTATGTTAGCCAATCTATTACATGTCTCTGGCGCACTGGCAATGGTCGTATCAGGCATTCTCATTGGTAATTGGACAAGGCATACAGGGTTCTCTAAACAAAGCCGTCTTTACCTCGATCATTTCTGGGAAATGATTGATCACTTTTTAAACTCTCTGTTATTTTTGCTTATCGGTCTTGCACTATTATTAGTTGATTTTACAACACAAGGTTTAATTTTATTGCTATTCGCCATTCCGATCTGCTTAGCTGGTCGATATATCAGCGTGTGGATACCTTTTCAAATCATGCAACGATTCCGCCACTATAATCCTTATACTTTACGTATTCTCACTTGGGGTGGCTTACGTGGCGGTCTCTCCCTTGCAATGGCATTATCAATACCCAAAGGCATATTATTTATTGAACACATCGGCATGGATGTTCGCGATTTACTCCTTGTCATGACTTATGCAGTGGTCACTTTTTCTATTTTAGTGCAAGGATCTACCATTGAGAAAATGATTAAAAAAGCCAAAGAAAGCATCATGCATAAACGTGGTTATGTTGATTTAAATCCACAAAAACAAAACCAACGTAAACACTAACAAAAATGCCCTCAATAATTGAGGGCAACAAAACGCAATAAAAACTGACCGCACTTTATTACACAGGTTTCACTGTTGTAAGATCTAATTCAGCATTAAATTCTGTTAAAAAAAGCTGTAACTTATCATCTTGTTGTAAATCTTGTTTGGCTTTTTCACGTAATGCTTTATAAGTCTGACGATACCAATCTGTTGGACTAAACTGTGTATTGTTTGTGGTTTCAATCGATAAAATGATCTCTTGCTGCTGAAATTGAGTAAGTGCTTGCTGTAAATTTTGCAATGCAGCGGGTGTATTTAAATGGGCTTTTTCTGCTTTAACACCGAGCACAATCTGATTTTCTTTTTGCTCAATCAAAATACAATTCAGCGCTAATTCTTTAGTTAAATTATTGATATTTAACGATTCAGCAAGATCAGTCCAATGATCTTGCTCGCGTGCAATTTTAATCACTTTGGCACGCAGTGCTGGGGTAATCTCCTGTTCTAACGATTGCTTCAAGTCAGAGGGTTTCATGCCTTCTTGTGTCTTCGCTAATTCTGGGTTACGCCACTCCCAACGATAAGTTTCAGCGAGGTTATTTTCTTCCAGTTCCTCTTGTTCCAATTCATCAGTTTCATTGAGATTATCAAGAGTCGAAGTCGCCAAGTGATGTGATGAAGTTAATTCAGCGACTTTTTGTTGGAAAGTAGATGAGGATTTAGCTGGTGTTATTTGTGTATTTTGCAGCTGAGTTGCCACTTCTTTTCTCATTTCAATGATTGGCAGTGCAGTCAGCTTTTTTTCATTTTCAGCCATTTCTGTGGCAGGCACAGAAGTTAACTCGCTAAGAGGTTGACTAAGGTTTTTTTTTTCGTTTTTGTGTGGATTAATGCTTAGTTCATCTAATTTATCAATTTGTGCTAATGCTTCTAACGCCACAGAATATCCCACAGAATCGACTTCAACATGCTGATGAGATGGCGTTGTGATTGGCTTAGCACTTACATCTGTTGTAGTAGATGCTTTCACGTTACCTTTATATTGCGCTTTAATATTTTGTGATACCACTGGTATATCAACATAAGCTGATTGTGTTGCTACAGCTAAACTTTCAGCTGTATTCGTTGGTGCAATCGGATTTACGGAGGAAGCATGTGTTGACTTCACATCGGCGCTCGCTAACTTTGGGTGAAAGGCTAAAGCACGCAACAATGTCATTTCAACACCCATACGGCGATTCGGTGCTAGCACTAATTCTTTACGCCCAGTTAAAATGACTTGATAAAAGAATTGTATATCTTCTGGTGAAATATGGCTGGCTAAAAAACCAATTTGGCTACTATCATCAATTTGTTGGCTAGGCAGTAATTGCTGCATCGCAATCTTATGCAAATTTTCTGCCATATCACGTAATAATTCATCCCAATCCCCTCCTTTCTCTGCGACAGCCTGTACTGCTTGCATGACAGCTTCACCATTCCCTTGCTGCAAAGCATGAATCATATCTAACGCTTGATTATCATCTAATAAACCTAGCATTTCATTCACGATAGATAATGTAATGTTACCATTACTCATGGCAATCGCTTGATCCGTTAAACTTAAACTGTCACGAAGACTTCCCTGGGCAGCTTTAGCCAGCTTATCTAATGCCAGAAAGTCAAAAGGAATATTCTCTTGTTTCAGAATAAATTCTAAATGTTGTGCAATTTGCTGCTGCTCCAAAGCTTTTAGATGGAACTGCATGCAACGTGATAAAATCGTGATTGGTAGTTTTTGTGGATCAGTAGTGGCAAGTAAAAACTTAACATATTCTGGCGGTTCTTCTAACGTTTTAAGCAATGCATTGAAAGAATGGCGCGATAACATGTGTACTTCATCAATCAAGTAAACTTTATAACGCCCTTGTACTGGCTTATATTGCACATTATCCAGTAACTCGCGCGTATCTTCTACTTTAGTACGTGAAGCTGCATCAATTTCAATTAAATCAATGAAATTCCCTTCTTCAATCGCCTTACAATGTTCACACACGCCGCAAGGTTCAGCCGTTACGCCATTAACACAATTTAAGCCTTTGGCAAACAAACGTGCTATTGAAGTTTTTCCAACACCACGAGTTCCCGAAAATAAATAGGCATGATGTAAGCGGTTCTCTTTCAAGCCATTGGAAAGTGCAGTCAAAATATGGCGCTGCCCTACAACATCGTTGAAGGTTTTTGGTCGCCACTTTCTTGCCAATACTTGATAGCTCATTTGTTTTCCTTTTTCTAAAATAGCAAACTTGAATTAATGCCCTTCAAAATTCACTAATGTATAAGTTTCAATACCAAGATCATTTAAACGTTTTTCACCGCCTAAATCAGGTAGATTAATCACAAATGCGGCATGTTTGACTTCCCCACCTAAACGCACCACTAATTTGGCGGTTGCTTCAATAGTCCCACCAGTTGCTAATAAATCGTCAATAATCAAGACATTATCATTCTGTGCAATGGCATCAGTATGGATTTCCAGAGTATCTTGACCATATTCTAATTGGTAAGATTGTGAGATAGTTTCGCGTGGTAATTTGCCCGGTTTTCTTACTAAAACAAAAGGCACATTTAATGCTAATGCGATTGGCGCGCCAAAAATAAAACCTCGTGATTCTGTACCAAGCACTTTACTGATACCTTTATCTTTGTAACGTGCAACAATCAAATCGATCACGGCGTGAAATGCCTCTGGCACTTCTAATAAGCTCGTGATATCACGGAAAATAATGCCTTCTTTTGGGTGATTTGGGATAGACTTAATAGAAGATTTAATTAAAGCGAGTTCGTTATTCATTGTTTTGCCTAAAAAGTGCGGTTAAAAAATAAAAAATTTTTGTAATTTCAACTTGATACATACACATTTGGATTACAAAAATTTAATCAAAAGTTTGCTTCTCATTGTCGCAAAAAAACTAGTCCAACTCAAACCTTTCTCGCACTTTTTATCACTTTTTTACTTGTCCTTTAATAATCTTTTTTACCCCTATTTTAGTTACTGTTATGAAAGAATAAAAAAGACCGCACTTATTTTTATAGAATAAGTACGGTCATCAAATTGAATTAATTAATGATAAATATCAGCACCATCTTTACGCGTTTTTAATAAGCGTAAAATCCATACATACTGTTCTGGTGTTGGTGTAACAAAACTCTCAATTTCTTGATTCATCGCACGTGCTGCCTGTTCAGGTTCATCGGTTAATTCCATTGCAGGATGAATTTCTATTTCATATTTACCTGATACAGCGTTATAACGTGGGAACATCGGAATCACTACTGCTTTTGTCAAACGTGCCATTTTATTAATACCTGGCAGTGTCGCTTTATAAGTAGCAAAAAAATCCACAAACACACTCAGCTCAGAACCATAATCCTCATCAGGTAAATAATACCCTATTTCACCTTTTTTCACATGACTTAAAAAGGGTTTTATCCCGTTTTGACGAGCATGCATCTTACCGCCAAAACGTTGACGAGCTAAGGTCCACAACCAGTCAACTAAAGGATTACGGTGTGGATTATACATGGAAGTCATTGGCATACCCTGTGCGTGCAAAATCAGCCCTGATGCATCAATTGCCCATGCATGAGGTACTAATAAAATAATATTTTTTCCTTGTGCTCGCGCTTGCTGAATATGCTCTAATCCAATAAATTGGCTACGCTTTTGCAAATGCTGTTTAGAACGAATCACCACTTCACCAATACCTAACATCACTTGCGTGACAGTAACAAACATTTCCTCAATTACATGTACTCTCTTCTCAGCACACCAATGAGGAAAACAATATTGTAAGTTTACCTTAGCACGATGATATTGTTTTTTAGCTTTACGTGCGACAATAATGCCGATTTTACGCGCCAACCAATCACGTAAACGAAAAGGCACAAAAGCAAGCAAGAGTAAACCTAAAATACCCAACCAAATTAACCAATATTTTGGTAATAAATAAGACCATGAAAAATGAGGTTCATAACCTACTCGTGCCGTTAAACGAATATCTTCTTCTGACATGCTTATTCCTGTTTAGCTAAACCAACCTTGATCATATGCCATCTTGATAGTCATAATAAATGACATCATCACTACCATTGGTCGAATGAGTGCTTTTCCTTTCGTTAACACCATTTTTGCACCTAAATTCGCGCCAATAAACTGCCCAACCATCATCGCTAACCCCACAGACCATATAATTTGTCCGCCAATAAAAAAGAAAATCAATGAGGCTAAGTTCGAAGTAAAATTCAAAACTTTAGCATGCGCAGTTGCTTTAGTGAGATTAAATCCAAGCAACATCACAAAGGCCAAACTCAGTAAAGATCCTGTGCCTGGTCCAAAAAAACCATCATAAAAACCAATACCAACCCCAGCACTGAAAGCAAACATATTATAAGAAATGCGCTTTTGGCTGTCTTCATCACCTAATTTTGGCGTTAATAGAAAATAAAAACCGATAGCTAAGATTAAAAAAGGCAACGCTTTCTTAATCATTGTACTATCGACTAATTGAATCAGAATGGTACCTAAAGACGCCCCAATAAAGGTCATTAATAAAATTAACCAAACTTCGGATAAATTGACCGCTCTTTGACGCAAAAAATAGAGACTTGCCGAAAATGAACCACCACAAGCCTGTAGCTTATTTGTACCTAAAGCTAAAGCTGGTGGTACACCCGTCATGAGTAATGCAGGTATAGTAATCAATCCACCGCCACCAGCAATGGCATCAATAAATCCCGCCACAAACGCCACAAGGAATAATAAGGTGATAATTTCAAGGCTAAATTCCATTGATATTCCTATTCCAACCATTCGCTACGATTTGGCGCATTAAGCACTTGTTGGCATAGTGGAGGTGCTTGCGGTATGGTTTTCGGCTCGCTTGGTGTCTTAGAGGGCTTAGCAGGTTCAAACCAAGAATATAATTCTGCACCACAACCATCACCGGCAGGAACAGGTGCTTGATTTTCACAATAATTCGCACCTTTAGGGCAAGTTAAACGCACATGGAAATGTGAATCATGACCAAACCAAGGACGTACTTTATGCAACCATGCACGATCATGACCAGCCGTTTGACAAAGCTTTAATTTAATCGCGGGATTAACAAAAATCCGTGTCACGTTAGGATCTTGCGCAGCCAATTTAATTAACGTGGCATGATGATGCTTCCAGACTTTTTCATCAACGCGTTGTGCTTTTCTATCTACGACTAATAAGCCTTTGCCATCGGAATTCAGTGCATCTTTATCAGACATAGCGCCCATCCGCAACCAAATATCTGCATCTAATCCCATTTGATGGCTAGCATGACCTGTTAGAAAACGTCCACCACCGGGCATTGCAATATCACCAATTAACATTGTCGGTAACCCCGCTGCTTTAGCTTTTTTGCCTAAACGCTGTAAATATTCGATCATATCTGGATGACCATAGTAGCGATTACGATTTTGACGAATGACTTGATAACCATCGCCTTTATATGGCAACGCTTTTGCGCCAATAATGCAGCCGTTAGAATAGCTACCAATTGGTTCTGGCTTACCGGGAATTGGACGCTTAATTTTTTGCCATTCTTGCGGCGAAGCATAGGAAGCAACACTAAAAAGTGAGAAAAGTGCGGTCAATATTATCGCAGTTTTAGCTAATCCTCTCATACATCCTCTTGGTGTTACACACCTATCTCGCTAATTAATTTTGCTTTTACACACAACCGAATAAATGACTAACGATTTTGCGCTTTATGTCTTAATAAATGATCAAGTAATACAATCGCCACCATTGCTTCTGCAATAGGTACTGCACGAATCCCCACACAAGGATCATGACGCCCCTTCGTTATCACTTCAACAGGCTGATTATCTACATCCACTGAGCGCCCAGGAATAGTGATGCTTGAAGTGGGTTTTAACGCGATAGTTGCAATAATCGGCTGTCCAGAACTAATGCCACCTAAAATTCCACCTGCATGATTGGATAAAAAGCCTTCTGGTGTCATTTCATCACGATGTTGAGAACCGCGTTGGGTAACTACTTCAAAACCATCACCAATTTCTACTGCTTTTACCGCATTAATCCCCATCAATGCATGAGCAAGTTCTGCATCTAAACGATCAAATACAGGCTCACCTAAACCAATAGGGACATGTTCTGCCACAACAGTGAGCTTTGCACCAATCGAATCTCCTTCTTTTTTTAACTGACGAATCAATTCATCAAATTTTTCTACTGCACGTTGATCTGGGCAAAAGAAAGGATTGCTATTGACTTGCTGCCAATTAATTTCTTCAATCACTTGCGGTGCAACCTTCACTTCACCAATTTGCGATAAAAAACCGCGTACTTCAATACCAAACTGTTCACGTAAATATTTTTTAGCAATCGCTCCTGCCGCTACACGCATTGCAGTTTCACGCGCAGAAGAACGTCCACCACCACGATAATCACGAATGCCATATTTTTGCTGATAAGTAAAATCAGCATGACCAGGGCGAAAACGATCTTTAATCTCACCATAATCTTGCGAACGTTGATCGGCATTTTTAATGATCATACCAATACTGGTGCCTGTCGTTTTTCCTTCAAACACACCAGATAAAATTTGTACCTCATCATCTTCACGACGTGGTGTTGTATAACGAGAAGTACCGGGCTTACGGCGATCTAAATCAGGTTGAATATCTGCTTCTGATAGACTGAGTCCTGGCGGAACGCCATCAACAATGCAACCTAAAGCCACCCCATGCGACTCACCAAATGTTGTCACACGAAAAAGTTGTCCAATGCTATTTCCTGCCATCATTCATATCCTTAGCTTTTGATTAATGTGTTTTCATTGCTGACTTTGATTTCGTCATTTGTATTGGTATTTTTAATAAATACATCTAACTGATTGAAAGCAATATCAATATTATTTTGGGCAAATAACTCATCAATGCGACGGTTTAAGAAATCAACAGTTGGGTTCCTATCCGCTAATTTACCTACATATAAACGTAATTCATGATCTAATGTGCTCGCACCGAAAGTTAAAAAATAGACAACTGGTTCAGGCTCTTTTAATACTCGCTCGCAATCACTTGCCGCTTGTAGTAATAAGCGTTTAGTTAATTCAAGATCAGAGCCATACGCCACTCCAATCTTAATGACAACACGTGTAATTGCATCATTTAATGCCCAGTTGACTAAACGTTCTGTGACAAAGGCTTTATTTGGCACAATCACTTCTTTACGATCAAAATCAATTAAAGTGGTTGAACGAATCCGAATCTTTGAAACAGTACCTGAATACTCACCAATTGTAATCACATCGCCAATACGTACCGGACGTTCAAATAAAATGATCAAACCAGAAACAAAGTTAGCGAATATTTCTTGTAAACCAAAACCTAAACCAACTGAAAGTGCAGCAAATAACCACTGTAATTTAGACCAAGACATCCCTAAAGTCGAAAAAGCCAATCCTGCACCAATAGCAATAATAAAGTAAGTGGCTAATGTCGTAATCGTATAAGGCGTACCCTGTGAGAAACTAATACGAGAGAATACTAAGACCTCTAACAAACCGCCAATATTACGCACTAATGCATACATCGCAATTAAAACGACCACAGCAAGTAACAGATTCAATAACGTAATCGATTCCATCACTGTACCTGCTGCTGTAGTGACACTTTGTTGCCATAAAGTGACGCCTTGTAAATAATAAGCTACTGTCACTAAATCAGCCCAGACCCAATACAACATACCTAGTAAAATCACTGTTAATAATAAGTCTGTCACACGTAATACTTGATCTTTTACTTGTGCAATACCTAAGCTTTCATTTTGTTGCAAGTCAATACCAATACTCAGTTCTTCTTCCGTTTCTACGCGCGTTAATGCCTTTTGTTGTTCATACTTTTCCTTCATGCGATTATAAGATAAGCGACGAGAAGATACAGTCAGTCCGCGATGTACCACATTTTTCAATACTAACCAAATCACTACCACAAAATAAGAGGACATTAAATGTTCCATTAAATTAAGTGCGGTATAGTAATAGCCCATAACCACTAAGGCAATTAAGATAATTGGGGCACCAACTAAGAAAAAGCGCCCAATTTTTAAAATCGTATGAATCGATCTTGTTCTATCTTCTGAGGAATGTTCATAGGATTTCACCGCATGTTGAATACGAGGTCCAATGATCAACAAAGAAATAAACAATACTGAAATTGTCATTACTTGCCCAATCACATCATTCGTAATACCCGTTTCTAAATGCGTAAAGATAGAAGCATTAATCCAGAGCGCAGATATCCATACTGAACGACTAAACACACGATAAAACATCTCTACACTTTCTTTTGGCATATTAAAATGACGATATGCAATACCATTTGGGCGTAATAGCGATAACATAAAAGCAAAGAAGCACCAATAGCCTCCCATACTCATGACCCAACTTGCGACACTTAATGGTTCTTCAAAACAGATATAAACCATTAATACTAAAAATGCCAAAAATAACAATGTACTCGGCAAACATAATACGAATGTCCAAAACAATGCCTCAGGCGTGTGCCACTGGCTATCTGAATTCAAGGTGTTAATTTGCTGATTAATATGAGTTAAACGTTGTTTAATTTTTGCCTTTTGTAGCTGAATAAATGTACTTAATACTAATAAAAGCGTAATTAATAAGCTAGCAGGAAGTAAATCCTCACGCCAGTTGGAAAAATTAATCTGTTTAATAATTTCTTTTGCTTCAATTTGAAACGCAGGTAAAAAGTGCTTAACCCAATCCAAATCCATAGGCGCGTTACTTTTCACCCAGAAACTTTGTTGTTGTAATTTACTTTGTAACTGATCACTAATTGAAGCAACTTGCTTTTGATTAAGCTCAATATTAATGACTAAATTTAATTGATTATTTAATGAACTAATAATATCTGAGAGTAATTTACGACGCTCTTGTAAAATAGAATCAAGATTGCTTTTTTCTTCTGCTGTAAAAGTTGCCTGTGCTTTTTTCTCAAGCTGGTTAATATAACGTTGAGTGTCGTATAAATTATCGCGTGCTTCTGTCAGATCAAAAATTTTCACACGCAAATCTGTAATACGTTTAGCAAGACCGCTGATCATTTCATCTTGTGGTAACAATTCTTTTTGTTTATTAATGATACGTGAAAGTATTAATGTGCCTTGCAAAGCACTAATTTGGTCTTCAATGTTACGCTGAGTCTGCTGTAAATTATTGAGTACATTTTTAATCCGTAAGTTATCTTGCGACAAACTATTCATTTCGGTAGTTTGCTGTACTAGTTCTTGACTCAGCTTCACATTCATTTCTAATTGATAAGCAATTTCAGGATGTAATGTACCTTTATTATCTTGCTGAGATTTAGTTAGTTGTTCGACTTGTTGTTGCGACTCTTTCAAATATTTTTGATTAATTGCATCTTGCAATGCTTTTGCTTGCTCTTGTAATTGGCTTTGCTCGACATTTTTGTCTTCAAGTTGAACTGTATATAATGTGGTCAATACATTATTACCCTGCAATAACAACTTATTAAACACATTCTGCAGCTCTAATAACTCAAGCTCTGTTTCAAGTTTAAGTTGTCCACTCGGCAAAGTATCAGGATTAGCAAGCAATTTATTAATTTCTTGAACACGCGTTAAATTGGTATTTAATGTCACTTGTGCACGCTCTGGTGCAGTACGTAAAGTCACTAACTCTGTATTTAAACTAGTTGTACTTGCTTGTACTTGCTGTAAATTTTGTTGCGTAGTCAGTAACTGTGCCTGTAAATCCGCTAACGACAATTTTTCTAATTCTTCTGCTGAAGAAACTGATTTATTCTTTAGTTTAGCTAAATGTTCTTGTGTTTTTAATGTCTGTTCTGCTGCGCTATCAATACGCGCTTGTAATGCCTTTGTATCCGTTTTTTGCTTCTCAATTTTACTGAGTAAGGTTAAAACTTCCTCTAAATTCTGTACTACAATTTTATTATTAGGATCATTTTGATCTGTGCCTTTAGCAATTTTCAATTGTGCTTGCACATCACTTTCTGTAGGAACTTGTGCAAATGAAGCAGCATTGAACATAAAACATAAGCTCAATCCCAAACATAACTTTGCGAATAACTTCATCTTTTTCATTGGTTACTTTCCTAGTAAATTTTGTAATTCTACTTTTAATCTTGCCCGAGAAATTTTAATTGCATCCTGCTGCAACTTTTGTATATCCAATGCAAAATACTGCACTGGTTGTTTAAATTTTTCTAATTTATCTGCCAACCAAGCTTGTAACTCAGTCACTAATAGCGCTGAAAAAGGCTGTGAAAATTCAATAAAAGCAACAGGGCGTTGACCAAATTCAAGATCTGTTTTCGGTAAAACAAAGACTTGCTTAACATATCGCCAATTTTGAATCACACGCTCTATTTCTTCTGGTTGAATATTTTCTCCCCCAGAAATGAACATATTATCAACTCGCCCTAAAATTACCAACTCATTATCAAGCCATATTCCTTTATCTTTTGTTTGTAGCCAGCCTTGTTGATTAGTTAACGGAATAATATCACCCGATTGCCAGCAACCCATTGCAAGCCCCGCACCTTTCAACCAAATTTCACCATTCACCAACTGGTATTCACGATTTAATAAAGGTTGACCTACGCCATTTTTTTCATCACTTAATTTAGCGAATACTGTCGATGCCATTTCTGTCATACCATAACCAGAATAACCGCAAACTCCCCAGCTTGCTAATTGTTGTGTTAACTCCACTGGAATATGCGCACCACCTAATAAAATATGCCGAGTTGTAAACTGATGCGCTGGGGATTGTTGCCAATATGCGAGTAAACGTTGTAATTGGGTTGGTACTAAGGAAACATGAGAGGCTTCACAAACCGAAGCATAAAAATCAGCTTGTGGAAAATCTAATCTTGCCCCCATGAATAACCAACGCCAAATGATGCCTTGCCCAGAAACATGATAAAGTGGTAAAGAAAGTAACCAACTATCCTGTGCACTAAATTGCATCAGCTGGCATACGCCTACGGCATTATCAAGGTGCGCTTGGACATGATGTACCACGACTTTTGCTCTACCTGTTGAGCCAGAAGTCAAGGTCATCGTCGCAGGTAGTAAAAACTTTTGCAAAATAGACCGCTCTTTTAACTGATTTTCCTTCAACTTTATTGTAATTGCCAAGCTGATTGGCTGACACCCTATTAAGGATAATGATGAGGCAGAATAATAAAAGGTAATATCAGTATCGGTACAAATTTGTTGAATTTTTTCGCTTGGAAAGGCGGGATTAAGCGGTAACACTCTGGCACCTAATTGAATCACCGCAAGGTAAAGCAAGAGCAACTTCAGTTCATTTTTACCACATAAAGCAACACCAGTTTGCTGCATTACGCCTTGTGCTTGTAAAATAGCAACATATTGTTGAATCTCATCATTAAGTTGTTGCCATGTAAAAACCTCGCCTTGCGAATCTCGCAAGGCGATTTGGTTCATCGTATCAGGATTACGTGCAAATTGTTGCCAAGGAAACATTATTAATTTGCGACAAAATAAGTTCTAACTTCTTCGATGAGATCTGTTGGTAAATGCATAGATTGCATTGCACCTTCCAACATCAACATTTTACGCCCACTATTAGTATTAGTGATCACCCAGTAAGGTGTATCAGGAATTTGTTTCGGCTTAGTATGATTACCTGCCATCAACAAGGTCCCTTCATCTCGAGCAAAATAAACTCGCGTTCGACCCTGTAAGGATTCTGTCGCCTGAGCAAAGCTTTCTGGGTTAGTTCGATAAAGCACTCTCAAAATGTTTAAGAAGCGTACCACCGCCTTTGTTTCTTGCTGAAAATCAGCAGAATTTAATAAACCGCGAACTTTCGCTGTGACTTGCTGAATTGACTCATCTGATTGTTTTTTCGGTAACACCTTAGGTTCATCTACTTCAGATTGTGGAACTACTTGTTTCACTTCTGCTGTAAAACTCACCTCTTTCGCCACATCTTGCTGTACAACAGTTTCAGCTTTTGGCATATTTTTATTAGAAAAATTAAGCAAACGGCGCAAAATATCAGACGCACTTTCGCCAATAGACTGCGTTTGACTCGCAATATATTGATAAAGCTCTTCATCAACTTCAATAATTTTCATTTTTTCCTCCACTTGCTTGATCTCTTTCAGATTTTGCCACATTATAACGATTTATTTACAAATACTCTATATACAATCTATACAAATTATGGCTGAGCAGGATTTACTGAATTTTCAGTTTCATCAATTAAAACAATCAATTAATCAACCAACGTTAGTTTTCATTCATGGTTTATTTGGTGATATGAACAATTTAGGCATCATTGCGCGTGCATTTAGTGAGCAATATTCCATTCTGCGCGTTGATCTACGTAATCACGGGCAAAGTTTTCATAGTAATCACATGAACTATGACCTAATGGCTCAAGATCTAGCTAAAGTCATTCACCACCTTCAACTAAATAAGGTTATTTTAATCGGACACTCGATGGGGGGCAAAACTGCGATGAAAATGACCGCACTTTTTCCAGCATTGGTTGAAAAGTTAATTGTGATCGATATTGCTCCCATTCAATATGCTAACAATGAACACGACACTGTGTTTAACGGTTTATTTGCCACTAAGGCGGCCCAAGTACAAACGCGCCAAGAAGCTAAAAAAGTCCTTGCTGAACATATTCCAGAAGAAGCTATCCAACAATTTATGTTGAAATCTTTTGATAATCAGTCACCAGAATTTTTCCGTTTCAATTTAACTGCATTAAAACACAATTATGTTCATCTTATGGATTGGCAAAATTGCTATGTTGAAGTGCCTACATTATTTATTCGCGGTGGATTATCCCATTACATTCAACCTGAAAACAGCACTCAAATTTTAGCCCAATTTCCTCACGCGACATCTTTTACCATTAATGGTTGTGGACATTGGGTTCATGCGGAAAAACCCAATTTTGTGATCCGCGCTATTGAAAGATTTTTAATATCAAACAAATAGATAACTGGCGCTGAAATTCGTGTTTTAATCCCATATGAATTGTGTTATAGTTCAGCATTAATTCAGTTGTGGCTTATCATTCTCACTTAGCCACACATTTTTCAGTGATTTGACGCATGGCAAAACAAGACGCAGATTGTATTACATTGGATCTGTTTGCTAATACTCCCAAAGTTGGACGCCCTAAAACAAATCCACTGAGTCGTGAACAACAAATTCGTATCAACAAACGTAATCAATTAAAACGCGATAAATCCAGTGGATTAAAACGTGTTGAGCTAAAATTGCATACGGATTTAGTTGAGCAACTAGAAGATTTGGCGACAACGTTGAATGTTAGTCGATCAGAAGTGATTGTAAGTATTTTACAAAATTATTTTAATATTCAAGAGCATAGGTAACAAAAATGGCTGTTGTTGGTTTATTTTATGGCAGTGATACAGGCAATACTGAAAATATTGCTAAAATGATTCAAAAACAACTTGGTAGTGAACTCGTTGATATTCGTGATATTGCTAAAAGTACAAAAGAAGACATCGAAGCATACGATTTCTTAATGATTGGTATTCCAACATGGTACTACGGTGAAGCCCAATGTGATTGGGATGATTTTTTTCCAACTTTAGAAGAAATAGATTTTACAGATAAATTAGTCGCTATTTTTGGTTGTGGTGACCAAGAAGATTATGCAGAATATTTCTGTGATGCAATGGGAACAGTTCGTAATATTATTGAACCTAAAGGTGCAATTATCGTAGGACATTGGCCAACTGAGGGCTATACTTTCGAAGTATCACAAGCATTAGTTGATGATAATACATTCGTTGGTTTATGTATTGACGAAGATCGTCAACCAGAACTCACGGCTGAACGTGTAGAAAAATGGGTTAAACAAGTTTTTGATGAAATGTGTTTAGCGGAACTTGCTTAAGTGCAAAATATAGATAGAAGGGGCGATTATGTCTGAAGAAAATATCAAACTATTGAAAAAAGCTGGGCTGAAAATTACTGAACCTCGTTTAACTATTTTAGCACTGATGCAAGAGCATAAAATGGAACATTTTTCAGCAGAAGATGTATACAAAATGCTATTAGAACGTGGTGAAGAAATTGGTTTAGCTACTGTTTATCGTGTATTAAATCAGTTTGATGAAGCAAATATTTTGACTCGTCATAATTTTGAAGGTAACAAATCGGTTTTTGAACTTGCGCCAACAGAACATCATGATCACATTATTTGCGTAGATTGTGGTAAAGTGTTTGAATTTAATGATGACATTATTGAAAAACGTCAACGTGAGATCAGCAAACAACATGGTATTGAACTAGCAACACACAGTTTATATCTTTACGGCAAATGTAGTGATATAAATAATTGTGATGAAAATGGCAAAAAATAGTCACGATACTCAAACATAAAGCTAACCTATTTTAAATCTGCACCTTATACAAAAACTGAATTAAGGTGCAGTTTTCTTATCTAGAAACAGATTTAATTTTTTTAAAATCCACAATACCTTGTTCACTTCATATCAATTTAAGTTAACTAATACCACTATAGCTTACATAGATGCTCACAATAGATGAGAAAGTTTTTATGATGACATTAAATAAAAGGATTATAAAAAAGTAAGTAATGCTATCTATTATTTCTAATATTCATCATTAATAATGCTGGTTTCAATAGTATTCATTAGCTAAAAATGGGGCTTATAAACCACTATGCGACTTAATATGAATAATGATCTATTTCTCAATAGGGTATCCTAGTCAAATTAACTTAAATGATATCCAGAATAAAATATAGATAAAAATAGATAAAAAACGATAGAAAATAAAAAAGCCGCAAGTTATAAAGTTAACAAACTTTTCCACTTACGACTTTAACAAAAATGGCGGAGGAAGTGAGATTCGAACTCACGGAGGGCGTAAACCCTCGCCGGTTTTCAAGACCGATCTGCTATTAAAAGAAAGTAAATGAAAATTCAATTAAATCAATGACCTAATTTCTAGTCTATTATATACCTGCCTGCAATAATTACCACCTTTTAACATCATTTCATATCTATCAATGGTACATTCTGGGAATGCTTTCCAAAATACACACTATTCTTTATATGTTAGTTGGCTCACATTTTTTAAGGAAAAACAAAAAGGGCTAAACGCCCTTTTATATTACTTGTTTAATTGATTTTGAGGCATTAGATTTAACAACAGAGATAAATGTAAATGAATCAGAGTCGGTCGATGTATCAGATAATGTTTCATACGTAATTTCAATTGAACACTCTACATTTTTTGGAATCGAAATGGATTGTTGATAAGTATCAATTACCCCTTCCCCAATCACTATTCTTGCTTGAATATTCCGCGTTCCAGGTTTATATGTAGTTATTGATATAAGTTGATCGCTATCACTACCACCTCCATGACGAGTTTCTGTCGATTCATATAATCGACCAGATACCGAAGATAGTGCATCTATAATAAATAAATCTCTATCAACATTCACACTCTCAACAAGTACTCT
>NZ_JBHUFP010000006.1:0-45488 GCF_042681465.1 Pasteurella oralis | reverse complement strand
ATTAAAAAAACGGAAGATGATGTAGTATTGGCTTTAGTTCTTACAATAATGGTCCCCTAAAGAGGGACCATTTTTTTATTACATATTTATAAACAAAACCAATCATTAAGGCATTATGAATTTAAGATGTTTTGGATTTCGGTCATACTTAAATGATAACCATGTGGACATTTGCGCCATGTGTCTAGCATACGTGTGTATTTGTCCCACATTGGTACTTGAGAATCACAACCGTGTTCACAACGCATGAACTCTTGGTATTTTCCTTCAATACCTGTAATAAAACGAAGGTAATTAAGGTATTTTTTCTCACGTACAGCACAGTAGCCAGCAAATTGTAAACGATGTGGCGTGAGTGCTGATTTATCGCTTAAATTATTGTAAGACACTTGTAATGCATGGTACATTTCTAGCGTATCTAATACCATTTGACATTCATTTTCTGATAAATTAGAGAATTCTTTATCGAGTTCTTTTAATTCTAATGCAAAACCACCTTTGACGATTGCTTCTAAGCGTTGGTATTTTGAGGCGTTTTGGCTATCTAATAAACCCATTAATTTGTATTGGTTTGCTAAAATTAGACGTTGGGTTGAGGTCATTTCCATAATATATTCCTGTTAGTCAATTTCATTTAAAATATCTTGTGATAGATCTTGCTCTGGTGCGTTGACTTTCCCGTCTTTTACTCGGTATTCTAAATTTTGGAAGTAAGCTTCGCGGAAAGTGATATAAGGATCTTGCGATTGTTCTAAAAGTGCTTCTTTATCTAACGCATTTGCACGGCTATCAATACTTTGAATTCCCCACTTCACTAATCCCCAAGGACCTAGTAAGGAGAGCATTGGATAAGTTGTGTCTGCCAGATTACCAATATCCTGGCGTGGCGTTGCAGGGCCATAAAGCGGTAGCATGACATAAGAACCTGTTTCTACACCATATCGGCCTAATGTATCACCAAAGCGGCTATTATTTTCGATTTTTAATGGATCGCTGTAACTTGCTACATCAATTAAACCACCTAGCCCAAATACTGTGTTAATCCAGAATCGGTTAAAATGCACCATTGCTTTTTTGAAATCGCCTGATAGTAAACGATTCACAAAACTGGCAGGTTCATCTAAATTATTTGTAACATTGGTTAAACCTGATTTTACTGGTGTTGGCACATATTCTTTCCAGCCTGTTGCCACTGGTTTCAGCAGGTAAGGATCAACTACTTTGTAGTTAAAATCCCACATGGTGCGGTTGAAGCCTTCTAATGGATCTTTACGTTCGCCAGTTTGCGAATCAATTGTTGCACATCCGTTTAATACAGCAGATGCCAAGAAAATTGTCGCGAGAAATTTGGTATTTTTCATATCCACTCACTTTAAGATTAAAAGACATCTCATTCTATCAAGTTAACTCATAACTACAAAACAATTTGTATACACATAATAAACTTGCAATTAATTGTATTTTTATGCATTATTTGTAAATAAATATGCATTTAAACGTTTGCAAAATTACTTGAATAGTTGCGTATTGTCCATTAGAATTGCGAAGTTTAACTTTCAGGAAGCTATTTCTTTAGATTAAGTTAATTTCCAGACACGATTTAGTTTTCACAATGCCGTAAAGTGCGGTCGATTTTTCGTGAATTTTACTAGATTGTGGTTAATGAACATTCGTAAGTGTTCAACCAAAACAAATTAGGAGTAATTTATGTCTGAACCAGCAATTTTGGTATTGGCAGATGGTAGTGTTTTCCATGGCAGCTCAATTGGTGTGCAAGGTTATACTATTGGTGAAGTTGTGTTTAATACCTCAATGACCGGCTATCAAGAAATCCTCACTGACCCTTCTTATTTCAAACAAATCGTTACATTAACTTATCCTCATATCGGTAATACTGGCACTAATCAGGAAGATTGTGAATCTAATCATGTTTATGCTGCTGGTTTAATTATTCGTGATCTTCCTTTGTTACACAGTAATTTCCGTGCTGAAATGAGCCTAAGTGATTACTTACAACATAATAATGTTGTGGCTATTGCGGATATTGATACGCGTCGTTTAACTCGTCTTTTACGTGATAAAGGTGCGCAAGCAGGTTGTATCATGACTGGTGAAGTTGATATCGCAAAGGCCCTCGAACTAGCGAAAAGTTTTGGTTCGATGACAGGTAAAGATTTAGCTCAAGCAGTGACGAGCGAGGAAACATTTGTTTGGACATCAGGTGAATGGCAATTAGGTAAAGGTTTTGTTGAACAGACCCAACCGGAATTTCACATTGTGGCTTATGATTTTGGTGTAAAACACAATATTTTAAGAATGCTTGCTGAGCGCGGTTGCAAAATTACCGTAGTACCAGCCCAAACAAGTGCAAAAGAAGTGATTGCGCTAAACCCTGATGGTATTTTTCTTTCTAACGGTCCTGGTGATCCTGAACCTTGTGATTATGCGATTACTGCTATTCAAAAATTATTAATCAGTAAAAAACCGATTTTTGGCATTTGCCTAGGTCATCAATTACTCGGTTTAGCAGCAGGTGGAAAAACCAAGAAAATGCCATTCGGTCATCACGGTGCAAACCATCCTGTACAAGATCTAGATTCACAAAAAGTATTTATTACGAGTCAAAATCATGGTTTTGAAGTGGATGAGGCAAGCTTACCAAGTAATGTGCGTGTGACACATCGTTCTTTATTTGATCACTCAGTACAAGGCATTGAGTTAAACAATCAATCTGCCTTTTCATTCCAAGGTCATCCAGAGGCAAGCCCAGGTCCGAATGATGTGGCTTATTTATTTGATAAATTTATTAATGAAATGCGTAAAGCAAAGTTAAGTCAGAGTTAATTCTTAGCTTACTGTATTATCAATAGAAATATAGTGAAATTTGCATAGAAAATTAGATAGTAGAGATCTATGCAAAATTTATCAAATAGTGACCGCACTTTGCGTTTAGCATATGAGGCTTAATGATGTTAATACCCTATACATATCAGCTAGTCAATGTATTTGCTGAAAGCCATTTTGGTAGCAATCCATTGGCAGTTTTTTCACAAGCAGATGGTTTAACTGATGCGCAAATGTAACTCATTGTACGTCAATTTAATTTGTCTGGAGTCGTATTTGTACAGCGGGCTTGTCATCAAAGTGCGGTGCAAAAATTGCGTATTTCTACTCTCGATCATGAATTGTCTTTCGCTGGTCATTCTACAATTGACGCTGCATTTGTATGATATCAACAACTGAATTTGTCTCATCATTATCTGTTAGAAACTGATGCTGGTGATGTTTATTAAATATGAATAATTAAAGGAGAACTAAATGAAAGCAAAATTCATGTTAATGATTGGAATATTGGGCTTAACTGCATGTGTTAACTCCAATGATAAAGTGTTTCAAGGTAAGAATTATCAATTAGCCGTAGCTGAATTATCTGCTAACTCAGGTTTGTATCAATATGTACCTTATGATCGTTCTGGTCATATGATCATTGTTGACCGCTTAAATATTCCAGAAAGCTATGCCAGTCAATTTGTCAAAGATTGGTATGCCAAGGAAACACAATATCGTAAAAAAGATTGCCAGCTTCAATATAAAACTTATCAAAATATTCCTTATGCCACTTGTGATTTTAACAATGGATCACGCTATGCAATTTATGTTTTGGGTACAAAGGAGAATAAAGGTTTTGCTAAAGTTTATATCAGTGCGGAAAAGCAATCAGAAATGAATGAAAAAAACTTAGTCAAGGCACTTACAGAATTTTATCCTTAAAATTGATGGTATAGATAAGAATTGTGGAATAACGAAGAGGTCTTGTTAAGAAAAAATGAATATTTATTGCTTATTATTTGATGACTATGAAACGTTAGATTTAATGGGGCCTGTTGAGTTTTTATTTCGTATTCCAAATGTTCAGCTTCATTATATTTCCAAGCAAGGTGGGCTTATTAAAAGTTATCAAGGTTTTAAAACAGATACGGTTTCTATCACATGTTTGCTGGAAAAAAGTATATTGCTGATTCCCGGTGGGCAAGGTACACGCCAATTAGTTGGAGATACGTCATTTTTAACTTAGTTAACCCAATTAGTCAAAGACGCTAGGTTTTGTCTTAGTGTTTGTACTGGTTCAGCCTTGCTTGCTGCGACGAAACAACTTAACGGAAAATATGCAACTTCCAATAAACTAGCGTTTGAATGGGTCCGTCAGGTTAATCCTGATGTGAAGTGGAAGACAGTTGCTCGTTGGGTAAAAGATAACAAATTTTATACTTCATCGGGTATTTCTGCTGGGATGGATATGACATTAGGTTTTATACGTGATCATTACAGTGAAGCATTAGCTCAGCAAATAGCAAATCAGACAGAATATGTTTGGAATGATGATCCAGAGAAAGATGAATTCGCACCATTATATGGTTATTGAGCAAATAGTTAATTATGTCAGTGTTTATACTGATGAAAGATAAAAAGTAAATGATACAGATGGATTGGAGTCCGATAGATAGGATAAATATTTAGCATTTATACTATTTCAAGATAAACAAAATAAAAGTGCGGTTAAATTTTTAATCGTTTTACAGAGAGAGAACAAAAATGCCAAAACGTACAGATATAAATACGATATTAATCATCGGCGCGGGTCCAATTGTAATTGGTCAGGCGTGTGAGTTTGACTATTCCGGTGCACAGGCGTGTAAAGCATTGCGTGAAGAAGGCTATAAAGTGGTATTAGTCAATTCCAATCCAGCAACAATTATGACAGATCCGAATATGGCGGATGTGACCTATATTGAGCCGATTGAGTGGCGAACGGTTGAGAAAATCATCGAAAAAGAACGACCAGATGCGATTTTACCTACGATGGGGGGACAAACTGCATTAAATTGCGCATTGGATTTATCCAAAAACGGTGTGTTGAAAAAATACAATGTGGAACTGATCGGTGCGACAGAAGATGCTATTGATAAAGCGGAAGACCGTGGACGCTTTAAAGAAGCAATGGAAAAAATTGGTTTAAGCACACCAAAATCCTTTGTTTGTCATACCTTTGAAGAGGCGTGGGCAGCGCAAGCAGAAGTCGGTTTTCCAACCTTGATTCGTCCATCTTTTACGATGGGCGGTTCAGGTGGTGGTATCGCTTATAATAAAGATGAGTTTATGGCAATTTGTGAGCGTGGTTTTGATGCATCACCTACACATGAATTATTGATCGAACAATCGGTGTTAGGTTGGAAAGAATATGAAATGGAAGTGGTGCGAGATAAAGCGGATAACTGTATTATCGTGTGTTCGATTGAAAATTTCGATCCGATGGGAGTACACACGGGCGATTCAATTACCGTTGCGCCAGCACAAACGTTGACGGATAAAGAATATCAAATTATGCGTAATGCCAGCCTTGCAGTATTGCGTGAGATTGGCGTTGATACAGGGGGTTCAAACGTCCAATTTGCAATTAACCCAGAAAATGGGGAAATGATCGTGATTGAAATGAACCCTCGAGTCAGTCGTTCTTCTGCGCTTGCTTCAAAGGCCACTGGGTTTCCGATTGCCAAAGTGGCAGCGAAATTAGCAGTTGGCTATACTTTAAATGAATTACGTAATGATATTACTGGTGGTTTAATTCCTGCTTCCTTTGAACCGTCGATTGACTATGTGGTGACTAAAGTGCCACGTTTTGCTTTTGAGAAATTCCCGCAAGCGGATGATCGTTTAACGACGCAAATGAAATCGGTGGGTGAAGTGATGGCGATGGGACGTACTTTCCAAGAATCATTGCAAAAAGCGTTACGAGGTTTAGAAACAGGGATTTGCGGTTTTAATCTCATGTCTGAAGAGCCGGAGAAAATTCGTCAAGAATTAGGTAATCCCGGACCGATCCGTATTTTATATGTCGCCGATGCCTTTGGTGCAGGTTTTAGCTTAGATGAAGTGCAGCATTACAGCAAAATTGATCCTTGGTTTTTAATCCAAATTCAAGATTTGGTATTAGAAGAATTAGCACTTGAAAAACGCAGTTTAGCTGAACTGGATTATGTCGAACTTCGTCGTTTAAAACGCAAGGGTTTTTCTGATAAACGTATTGCGCAACTGACTAAATCAACAGAAAGTGCGGTCAGAAATAAACGTATTTCGTTAAATTTACATCCTGTTTATAAGCGAGTCGATACTTGTGCCGGTGAATTTACTTCTGATACCGCATATCTTTATTCTACCTATGAAGAAGAATGTGAAAGCCGTCCATCAGATAAAAAGAAAATCATGATCTTAGGTGGTGGGCCAAACCGAATTGGGCAAGGGATTGAGTTTGATTATTGTTGTGTGCATGCTTCCCTTGCTTTACGTGAAAGTGGCTTTGAAACTATTATGGTGAATTGTAACCCAGAAACGGTGTCGACGGATTTTGATACATCAGATCGTCTTTATTTTGAGCCATTAACGCTCGAAGATGTACTGGAAATTATTCATGTAGAGCAGCCTTATGGTGTGATTTTACATTATGGCGGTCAAACTCCATTGAAACTGGCTAATGATTTACATGCCAATGGGGTAAACATTATCGGTACATCAGCAGATAGCATTGATGCAGCAGAAGACCGAGAACGTTTCCAACAAGTTTTGCACAAATTAAACTTAAAGCAGCCAATTAACCGTACTGCACGCAATGCAGAAGAAGCAGTGAAATTAGCGGAAGAAGTGGGCTATCCATTAGTGGTCCGTCCATCTTATGTGCTAGGTGGGCGAGCAATGCAAATTGTGTATAACGTAACAGAGTTAGAGCGTTATATGCGTGAAGCTGTATCAGTATCTAATGATAGCCCGATTCTTCTAGACCATTTCTTAAACAATGCAATCGAAGTAGATGTGGATTGTATTTGTGATGGTGAAGATGTCGTTATTGGCGGTATTATGCAACATATTGAGCAAGCGGGCATTCACAGTGGTGATTCTGCGTGCTCATTACCACCTCATTCATTAAGCCAGACAGTACAAGATGAAATTCGTCGTCAAACGACTGAAATGGCTTTTGCTTTGGGCGTGAAAGGTTTAATGAATGTCCAATTTGCAGTACAAGATAGTGTTATTTATGTGCTTGAAGTGAATCCTCGTGCAAGCCGTACAGTGCCATTTGTCAGTAAAGCGACAGGTCGCCCCCTAGCAAAAATTGCGGCACGTGTCATGGCAGGCATCAGCTTGAAGCAACAAGGTATTCAGGGTGAAATTATCCCACACTTTTATTCGGTAAAAGAGGCAGTATTCCCCTTCATCAAGTTCCCAGGCGTTGATACAGTATTAGGACCTGAAATGCGCTCAACAGGTGAAGTGATGGGTGTTGGTAAAACGTTTGCTGAAGCATTTTTGAAAGCACAGTTAGGTGCAAATGAGCGTATTCCAAAAACAGGAAAAGTGTTCTTGTCAGTAAATGATGCAGATAAGCCGCGTTTATTATCAATTGCGCGTAAATTACAAGAAGCAGGCTATGGTTTATGTGCAACTTTAGGTACCGCGAAATTCTTGCGTGAAAATGGTGTTTTTGTGCAAATCATTAACAAAGTACGAGAGGGTCGCCCAAATATTGTTGATGCCATTAAAAATAGTGAGATTGCGATGGTGATAAATACAGTAAGTGGTTTAGCGGAAACTGTCACGGATGGTCATGCTATTCGTCGTAGTGCATTACAGCAAAAAGTCTTTTTACAAACCACCCTTGCTGAAGCAGAAGCACTGGTTGAAAGTGTAGGATATTCAGAGGATTCGGAAGTGTATTCTGTCCAAGATTTACATCGTAGTTTAAGTAATGCATTTTAGTAGATTAAAAGTACAATAAAAGTGACCGCACTTTAAAACAAATAAGCACAAAAATCGGGACAACAGTCCCGATTTTTTATCTCTTCGTTTTAGTAATTAAAGATAGTATTTTTCAACTACTTTTAAATTGTCATCTAATTTGTACACTAATGGCTGACCTGTTGGGATTTCTAAATCCATAATGTCAGCATCGGAAATACCTTCAATATGTTTTGCTAATGCACGTAATGAGTTACCGTGCGCTGTTACAAGAACGCGTTTGCCCGAAAGTAATGCTGGTGCAATTTGATCTTCCCAGAATGGTAATACACGCTCAAGTGTGATTTTTAAGTTTTCAGCATCTGGCACTACATCGCTTGGTAAATGTGCATAACGACGGTCATTATGGGCAGAATGTGGATCTTGAGGATCTAAATCTGGAGGAGAAATATCGTAAGAACGACGCCAAATATGAACTTGTTCATCACCGTATTGTTCTGCAGTAGCCTTTTTATCTAAACCTTGTAATGCACCGTAGTGACGCTCATTTAAACGCCAGTTTTTCACTTGTGGAATCCAAAGTTGGTTAGATTCTTCTAGCACGATATTACAAGTTTTGATTGCACGAGTTAACACAGATGTAAACGCAATATCAAATTCAAAGCCTGCTTCAAGTAATTTTTTACCTGCTGACTTTGCTTCCTCGATACCGCGTTCAGTTAAGTTGACATCGCGCCAACCAGTGAATAAGTTTTTTGCATTCCACTCACTGAAACCGTGACGAATAAAGACCAATTCCATAGAAAATCTCCTCAATGTTAATGAAAAATAATATCGCAAGTTATAGCAAAAAAGCTGTGCCTTTGAAAGGAAAATACTTTGATTTTCTGATCTGTCGCAAAAATTTAAGGGAAAATTAGCTTTAGAGCGGTTGGCTAAATAATGGTATAGTTAAATGGAAATTGATTAAAGGAAAGTTTAGCAATGTGGTTTTTATTGGATAAGTATAAAATGCGTAAAATCTTAACCGTACTTTTTGGTGGTTGCTTATGTGTTGCTATTTCAGTACAAGCAAATGATTTGTCGCAAATTCAAAAACAAATTAAACAACAAGAACAAAAAATTGCAGAGCAAAAAAAAGAGCAGCAAAAGCTTCAGTCGACATTAAAAACGCAAGAAAATCAGATTAATAATGTGATTGGTCAATTGCGCCAAACTGAAATAGATTTAAAAGAAATCCGTAAGCAAATTAATGAAACGGATAAACAAATTAGGCGTTTAGAACAACAAGAAAAAGAGCAAAAACAGAAGCTTGCGAAACAACTGGATTCTGCTTATCGCTCTGGTGCGAATCCATCAACATTAGAGCGAATGCTTTCTGATGAGGCGAAAAATGCGGATCGGATGAAGCAATATTATGCGCATATAAACCAAGTGCGTGTCGCTCTTATTGATGAATTAAAAGCAACTCAGACGCAATTAGCGAAAGATAAAGAATTAATCATTGAGCAGCAAAAAGCACAGCAAACGCAATTATCAATACAAAAAAAGCAGCAACAAGAATTACAAAAAGTTCAGCAAGAACGCCAATCAACTTTAAATCAATTGAATCGTAATTTATCACGTGATGAAACACGTTTAGAAACATTGCGTGCTAATGAAAATGCGTTACGCCAAGAGATTCAACGTGCTGAACAAGCGGCTCGCCAGCAAGAGCAACGTGAGCGTGAGGCCTATGCACAGAAAAAACAAGCAGAAGAAAAGAAAACACAGAAGCCTTATAAACCAACAGCACAAGAAAAGCAATTGATGGTAAGTGCAAGTGGGTTGGGTAAACCCAATAAACAATATGTTTATCCTGTAGTCGGCAAGATTTTAAATAGTTTTGGTTCAATACAAATGGGTGAATTGCGCTGGAAAGGAATGGTAATTAGCGCAGCTGCTGGTACGACAGTGAAAGCAATTGCTGATGGACGCGTCATTTTAGCTAGTTGGTTACAAGGCTATGGTTTGATGGTGATTGTAAAGCATGGTGAAAATGATTTAAGTTTATATGGTTATAATCAATCGGTCACAGTAAAAGAAGGGCAATTTGTTAAAGCGGGACAGAAGATTGCCGAAGTCGGAACCAGTGGGGGACAATCACAATCAGGGTTATATTTTGAAATTCGCCGTAAAGGCGTGGCAGTCAATCCAGTAGGTTGGTTGAAATGAGTAAGTTGATCTTAGCTGGGCTTAAAAGTGCGGTCGTTTTTGCTGGAATTTTGTTTGCTGCTCCAGTACAAGCAGCGAAGCTTGCAATTGTGATTGATGATATAGGCTACCATCAAAAAGAAGATGCGCAAGTCTATGCAATGCCGAAAGCGGTTTCTGTCGCAATTATCCCTTCTGCACCTCATGCACAGCAACGTAATTTACAAGCACAGCAACAAGGGCGAGATGTATTGATTCATATGCCAATGCAGCCATTAAATCAGCAAAAAATAGAAGCAGGCGGTTTAACTTTAGGCTTAACTGAAACGGAAGTTAAGCAGCGTGTAAAAACAGCGAAAGACATTGTTTCTTATGCAATTGGTATGAATAACCATATGGGAAGCGCTGCAACTTCTGATGTAGATTTGATGACAAAACTGATGATAGCTTTACGAGAACAACATTTGTTCTTTTTAGATAGTCGTACTATTGGGCGTAGTGTTGCGCACAAAATAGCAAAGGAACAAGGTATAACTTCCCTTGAACGCCATATTTTCCTTGATGATAGTAATGAATATGCTGATGTTCAACATCAATTTCAGCGTGCCGTTCATTATGCACAAAAACATGGTGCTGCAATTGCTATCGGACATCCGCGTAAAAATACAGTTGCTGTTTTACAAGCTGGATTGAAAAATTTACCAGCCGATGTGCAATTAGTCGGTATTGGGAGTTTATGGCGCAATGAAAAAGTAGTACCAATAAAACCTTTTATTTTATTGTTTAATGACATTCCAGCACCCACATCAACATCACCTTATCAATTTGTACCAATGCTAAGAGGAGTACCACAGTAAGGTAAAAGTGCGGTCGATTTTATTAATGTTTTGTATAAAACATTATGATTAAGCGCTGATAAGCTAGGTTGCTTAATAGATAGGCACATTTTACAACTGGGATAACTTTTGTAATAACCTGTCCATTGCTCGATAGCTGAGCGCTTCAGCTAAATGATTTTGATTAATTTGTGTTTCATTATTGAGATCAGCAATTGTGCGTGCTACTTTTAAAATGCGGTGATAGGCGCGTACTGATAAGCCTAATTTAGCTAGCGCATTTTCTAAAAACAACGCATCTTTATTATCGAGTTTACAATCTCGCTCAATTTCTTTACTGGTTAAATATGCATTGATTTTGCCTGCTCGACTAAGTTGAATCTCACGTACTTTTAATACTTTCTCACGCACTTGTACGCTACTTTCACCTCGTTCACTATGGTTATTTTGTAATGCACCTTGTGGTAATAATGGTACTTCGATAGATAAGTCAAAACGATCCAAAAATGGACCAGAAAGGCGGTTTAAATAGCGCATAACTTGTTGCGGAGTCGCACGATTATGAGGGCCTTGATAATGCCCTGTTGGGCTAGGGTTCATTGCAGCAACTAATTGAAAACGTGCAGGAAACTCAATTTTGGCATTAGCTCGTGAAATGATAATATTGCCACTTTCTAATGGTTGACGTAGCGCATCTAAGACTTTGCGGTCAAATTCGGGTAACTCATCGAGAAAAAGAACGCCATTGTGTGCGAGTGAAATTTCACCCGGTTTAGGGATAGTTCCACCGCCGACCAAAGCAGGAATAGATGCGCTATGATGAGGAGTGCGAAAAGGGCGTTGTTTCCAATTATGAAAGTTTAATTCATTATGCACTAGGCTAGTTACTGCGGCAGTTTCAATCGCTTCTTGGTCTGTCATATCAGGTAGCAACATTGTTAAGCGACTTGCTAGCATTGTTTTTCCTGTACCTGGAGGACCTAGAAAGAGTAAATTATGTTGTCCTGCCGCAGCAATGGTTAAAGCGCGTTTGGCATGTTGTTGACCAATAATATCGGTTAAATCCAGCGGATTTTTTTGTGAAAAACCAACCGCACTTTGTGTTGTTAATGTCGAAGCTAAAGGCAAATTGATACGTTCATTTAGGAAGTTCACAACATCTAATAAATTATTGGCGAAATAAGTTTGTTGATTTGAAACTAGGCTTGCTTCGTTCGCATTTTGGCTTGCTATAATTAGCTTCCGTTTTGCTTTTTGAGCGGCAAGAATGGCTGGAATGACACCTTGTACACCACGTAGTTCACCAGTAAGTGCTAACTCACCAACAAACTCAAATTGTTGTAGTTTTTGTGTTTCAATTTGTCCTGCTGCTGCGAGCATACCAAGTGCGATAGGTAGATCAAAACGCCCGCCTTCTTTGGGCAAGTCTGCTGGTGCGAGGTTAACGGTAATGCGTTTGGCGGGATATTTGAATTGGGCATTTAATAGTGCACTACGTACCCGATCTTGTGCTTCTTTCACTGTTTTTTCTGGTAAACCGACTAAATTAAATTGCGGTTTGCCATTACTAAAATGCACTTCAATTGTCACTAAAGGGGCTTGTATACCAATAGAGGCGCGACTATATACAATAGCAAGAGACATCCTTGACTCCACAAGTTAGAAAAAGAAAACTTGCAGAGAATAAAAAAGTGCGCTTCATTTTTCATGAATTTCACATTTTTTTACGATTTAGATCGCAGAAACAAATTATTATTCAGCAAAAAGTGGTGTAAACCAGCTATCTAATTTTGTTGCAAGGCGATCAATACCAATTTTATTTAAAGCAGAAAAAGCATCTACTTGGATATCACCTTGGAAAGGTAAAATCGCTTCACGGACCATTTTGACTTGTTTACTTCTGGCACTTTGACTTAATTTATCTGCTTTAGTCAGCAATAAGAGTACTGGTAAATTGGCAGAAACTGCCCATTCAATCATTTGCTGATCGAGATCTTTGAGTGGATGGCGAATATCCATTAACACCACTAGACCTGCTAAACATGCCCGTTTTTGTAAATATTCACCGAGCGCTTTTTGCCATTGAATCTTCATTTGTTCAGGGACAGCTGCATAACCATAACCCGGTAAGTCTACTAGCTTACATTGTGGCTCAACTTCAAATAAGTTAATTAATTGAGTTCGTCCCGGTGTTTTTGAGGTACGTGCTAAACTTTTTTGATTCGTTAAGGCATTTAACGCTGTTGATTTTCCTGCATTTGAGCGACCAGCAAAAGCAATTTCAATGCCAGTATCTTCTGGTAAAGCACGAATATTTGGGGCACTGGTGAGAAAATGAGTTTTGTGATAATTCAATTTGATGTCAGACATAAACGCTCCTTTGTGGCGCTTAGGATACCTGATAAATACAGATAAAAAAATGAAAAGATCAGCAAATTGTGCGAAAATGGTCCATCTTTAATCTGACTTATTTGAATTTTATGGCAAACCAATTATATCAATGGCCAAGTCCACATGCGTTATATCCTGATCGAGGCAAAAAATCCTATCGTCTAAAACGTTTTCGTTTTCAGCTACGTTCATTATTGCACTTTACTTATATTAAACGTTTTGAACAATTTATTAATACTCATCCAAATTTAGTTGATTTGCTTAATAAGAAAGCGAGTTTTAGCTATCCGCTTGCTCATCGTTTCTTAGATAAACGTTTTAATACACAACAACGTTTTGCTAGTATTTGTGATAACTTACATTTTATTCCAGCAAAATTGACCACACTTGGCTTACCTCAATTGTGGCAACAACCGATTTGTTTTGGTGAAGTTATAGAGGATTTTGAGCTTTATTTGAATCTTAATCAATACCAAGCGATGGAAGGTTTTTGGGCGCTAGAATTACGTTATAGACCGACGCAAGAACTAATCTATCTTTTAACTTTTGGTAAAGTTGAACAAGCGTTATTAATTGCTGTGATTCAAGGTCCAAATTTTGATGGTTCAAAAGACATTGTGAAACAACTGACTAAAAAATGTCATGGTTTACGTCCAGCATACTTGATGGTGGAAGCAATGAAAGCATTAACTAACGCCTTTGGTTATCAAAAATTATTAGGTATTCCACATAAGTATCAAAACAAATCGCGTTTAGTACAAAGTAAACGTTATGTGGTGGATTATGATGCGATTTTTGCTGAATCAGCAGGTGTGTTAAAAGATTACTGGGAATTGCCAGTACAATTCAATATCAAAGAGATGGAGAGTATTCCGAGTAATAAGCGTTCGATGTATCGTAAGCGCTATGCGATGTTAGAGCAATTACAAGATTCAATGAATCGCATTTTGCAACAATAGTCAGGTCGCCTAAGGCGACCAATTTGTAAAGTACGGTCTATTTTTTTAAAGTTTTGCTTTAGCGTATAACATTAGTAGCACCTAGATAACTTAGTTGACGCCAAGCTTCATAAACGGCAACAGCAACAGAATTGGATAAATTCATGCTGCGGCTATTTTCTGTCATTGGAATCCGAATTTTTTGCTGTGTAGGTAAGCTATCGAGGATAGCCATAGGAATGCCGCGGCTTTCAGGACCAAACATTAAATAATCACCTAATTCAAATTGTACTTGGCTGTGAGCAGGCGTGCCTTTCGTGGTCAATGCAAATAGGCGTTTAGGCTGTTCTGTTTGTAAAAATGCGTCAAAAGTTTTATGTCGTTTTATTTCGGCAAATTCATGATAATCCAAGCCCGATCGGCGCAATTTCTTATCATCCCAAGTAAAACCTAATGGTTCAATTAAATGTAAACGAAACCCCGTATTTGCACATAACCGAATAATATTGCCAGTATTTTGTGGAATCTCAGGTTCGTATAAAACAATATCTAACATAATTAATCATGATTGAGAAAAAGTAGAGGGAATTTTAGCATAGTTTTGGTGATGGCTGAATGTGGTAGGAATAATCTTTATTCGATAATAATCAATGGAAAATACCGTTTAATATTTCGATTTAAAGAACGTTGTAGACAAAAAATATCAGAAATTAGATTAGATAAACATGAATATAAAATATGATTAGAAGATAGAGTAGAGGATTAATGATGAATAAAGTAAAGAGAAACCATCAACTGTAGGTGATATTTTATTAGCAGAATATTTAATACTATTAAATTTAAAAATTGCTGATTTAGCGATCTTGTTGGATGTGCAGAGAAATACAGCAAGCGCGATAGTTAATAACAATACAAAATTATCTTTAGACATGGCATTTGAGTTGGCTAAATTGTTTAATACGAGTTCTGAGTTTTGGTTGAATTTACAAATGAAGCTTGATTTGTGGGAATTGGATAATAATGTATGATTTTAAGAAAGTTTAAATAATATTTCACTAATGAGTACAAGTAGCGTTTTAGAAAAAATAGCTTAAGTTTTAGCTTCTAAAAAGAAAATGCCCAATAGCAAAGTCGGGCATTTTTATTTGCTTAGAAATTTTTACTTACACTTAAATATACACGGTTACGATCGTAGCGTGCGAATGGATTATTACTGTCTGTTTTTTGATATGACCAAGTAATTTTAGGTGTAATACCTAACCAGTGAATACTACGATGCCAAACTGTAAAGTTCATACCATATTCATGGTTTTTCTGTGCGATTTTAAAGAAACTTGGTGCAAAAATAGCATTTTGAGGTGCCGAGGGCATATGATATGTACGTTTAGCATAGTTTAACTGTAAACGTGTTGAAATCCCTTTAGGCCATTCTTGTCCCCAACCTAAGCGGATACCACGACGATCAAAGGCATTTGCTTTCCAATTCGCATTTTTGCGATAAAAATCAGCGCCTGCGAACCAATATTGTTGACTATTTGGGAAGTACATTATCGTGTTTGATAAGGAATATAAATTCCCGTTTGATTTTTTACGTTCAGGGCTTGGATAACGCTGTTCACCATATTCCAGCGCGGTCGATATTTTCCAATTTTGGTTTAGCCAGTAGCTGAAATCTAACGATACGCCACCAGTTTTGGAGTACCGGTGTAAGGTTTTAGCATTTTTATCTGCATTTTCTCCACCTACATACCAAAATTGCTCCATATAAGGAATCAATTTGATTTCAGCTTTGGCATTACGATAACCACCGCCTAAACCCGCACGTAGTGAAAACTCATCATATTTATGATTATTCCAGTAATATTTGCCGTTGATGTCAGTATTAAATTCAGCAAAAAAACCATTTTTGAGTGACCAAGTTTTATTCGTACCAAAGAAATAACTTACACCTTCTGCACTTTCTGGCTCACTCGACGGAGTGAAGCCATCTGCCTTAGTGCCTTTTTTCGGTGCGTTATTTACATTACTTTCGCGTAAATAGTTTGCACCGCTATAAAAACTCCAGCTATCTTGTTCATGGATTGCATTAATGTAACCATCAATAATTTGTATTAACTGTGGTGGTAGATTTTCTGCACGTAAGCGATTGAATTGTCCTTCAGCTGCTTCATACTCACGATTATGCATCAATGCAATTGCTAATTGTAAACGTGCTGGTTGGAGAGCGGGCTGTTCGGCAATTAATTCACGATAAAGGCGAATAGATTCTGTCAGATCTCCTTGTTTTTTAGCCACAATTGCTTTTGCCCATTTTAATAAAAAAGGATCTTTTTCAGGTAATTTTTCATAAATGGGCAACAGCAGTTCAACACCACGCATGTCATTATTTCTTAAAACAGGGATGAGCGCGCGTAATAATAAATCAGGGCGTTGTAGTAGTTGTTCAGCGGTCAGTGAAAGATGCTGCGCTTGTGCCTGATCTTGTTTAGATTTGGCTGGCAAATGGGATTGTGGTTGTATTTGTGGCGTTTTATGAAAATGTTCATCAGGGCGATGGTTATCAACAGTGACCACTTGTTCAGCTAAAACGGTAGGGGAAATACTGAATCCGCATAATGCCATAGTCGTAAGAAGAGTTAAAAAGTGTTTTTTCTTATCCATAAGTCCATAAGCTAGTTTGAAGTTGTATGAGAATAATAAAGTCGGTAGCAAACTTGTCCAGTGATTTTTTCTTTCAAGATTTGCCAATGCGTTGGCACAACAATTGATTGGTTTTTCTCAGTTTCCACATAAATTAAGGCATTAGGTTTGAGCCAATTATGTTGAGTGAGTAAATCAATGGTTTGTTGTGCCAAACCAAAATGAAAAGGTGGATCGACAAAAACTACATCAAAGTGCGGTGTATTTTGCGCAGATTTTAAAAATTGTAAGCTGTTTTGATTGATCACTTTTGCTTGCTCAGTTGTGCATTTTAAGGCTTGCAAATTTTTGTGCAATTGTGCGGCAACCGCTTTATCTAGTTCTAGAAAAGTCACTTGTTTGGCTTGGCGCGATAATGCTTCAAAACCAAGTGAGCCACTGCCCGCAAAGCAATCTAAACAGTAAGTATCAACAATATAAGGCATCAACCAATTAAATAACGTTTCTTTAACGCGATCACCAGTGGGTCGTAAGCCTTCAGCATGAAGTACTGGTAGCTTTCGTCCACGCCATAAGCCTGCAATAATGCGTACTTCACCTTTAAGTGAGGTGGATTTTTGTATTGTTTTTTTCATTTGGTTAAATAGAGCGTATTATAAACGCTCTTATTTTACCTTGTTATGTTGAGTTTAATGAGTATTATTTTGTTTTTCTGCAGCCAGAACACCTGTCCAAGTTTCACCTTTTGCCGCACCTAAAAGATATTTGTGCTCTCCTTTATTTTTACCTGAGTCAACGAAAACATAAGTGAGTTCTGCTTTATCATCTTTCTTTATAGTAACTTGTAGGTCATTGACTGGTGTAATAATAGTCGTATTTTGATTATTTGTTGTGATAGAGAAAATTTTTTCTTTACTGTTTAAATGATAAATTGAACCGGAAAGTTTACCATTATTATAGGCTAAATCTACATCACCGTAATTTTTAATATTACTATTTTCAGTTATCGAAGTATAGATGAATCCTTTTGATTTTTTATAATTAGCAGTAAATTTTGGTTTTTGATCTTGGCTTTTAAATTTATTATTTATTGCATAGAGAACTTCAACTTGTCTAGAATCAGGTTTATTACTTACAGTATTTCTATAACCATAGTATCCTACTTGATTATTTTGCTCACCTAATAAAGTAAATTCATATTCATTATTTTTATTTCCACTTCCTAGTTTCAAGGTAATCTTTTTTTCTTGTTTTTCCAATTTATCTATTGTTGTATTTTGAGGAGTTGCATTTTCTTTTAAATTTAAATCGTAAACTGTTATAGCATCACTAGGTTCATTAATATAGGTACAGAAAGTAGCTGAGAGACATTGTCCATTCCATTGCATATGCTGAGGCTGTGTTTCATTATTTTTTCTATTTATAGGTTCGTTTGGTTTAGAAGAGAGTTCTTTTTCTATTTGATTATTATGGATCAGATCATGTTGTTTATTACTATTAATGTTTGTTTTTTCTGAATTTTGTTTTTCAGTTAAGTTATTTTGAGGTGTTTTTTCTACACCATTTGAATTATTTTGATTTGAACTTTCTTTTTTAGCATGGGGCGATTGTTCAGGATTTTCTTGATTATTGGATAAGTCATTTGTGGCGTTTTTATCGTTGTTATTTGATTGAGGCGGGGTTATTTGCTCTTTGTTAGTGTCCGAATTGTTGGAATGTGTTTGCTTTTTTCCATTTTCAGGTTGTTGTGAATTTTGAGGTATTGATTGAGTTGAGGGGGTTTTTGATGATGGTGATTCGCTGCCGTTACTTCCGCTACAAGCCGTAAATAATGTAGATAGCCCGACTAATAGGCTTACTTTGAGTATAGATTTTTCCATTATAAAGTTCCTTTTATTTTAAATAAAATCTCGTGATTTCCTTAAATGAGGGAGGGCATTTTACATTGCTTTTTTAATTTGTATAGGTCGGGCTTAACTGTTTGATTAAATATTAGTGAGCGAAGATGATAGATTTTTATGTATTTATATTATGAAATGGTATAACGAATAACGTGATTTTTTCGATTATGTAGAATTATCACAAAATGTATTGGAATGCTTTATTTTTTAAGTATAAATTTAACGAAGTGGGATAAAAGATTTATTTAATTTAGCCAAAATAAGAGCTTATGATTTTGCTGTATAAAGTTAACTTGTTTTTATTCTTGAATGCTTGCTTTATAAACATATTGCTAGTGTCTTTATTATAAAGACACTAGCAATTTAACGATCAAACCTATCTTTAAATGGGTCTGATTCATCTTGTAAGTCCTTTTACTGTTATTGTATTAAAAATACATATCAGTTATCTCCTTATAAAAGGGCGGCCATTTTACACTAATTTTTCGATTTGTACATATAGAATTTAATACTTTTTATTGAAATTTATTTAATATTTATCAATTTTTTAATAAAGAGTATCGGACTGTGTAAGAAAAAATGAGATTTTATCTAATTTAGCAGTTTTTGGTGGTATTTGTTAGTGAAAGGCTGTTTTTTGTTTACAGTAAAAAACAAAGGCGTATATAAAACGCCTTTGCTGGTATGAAATGGGCTAGGATTTATTTACGGTTTAGGTTTATCCGCTGGTCTTTCCTGTTGTTTTTCACCAAAAAGAATGCCAGACCATGAATCACCTTTTGCGGAGCCGAATAAATATTGGTGATTTTCTTCATTTTTTACTGAGTTAGCAAATTCATAATTAAGGACGGCTTTGTCATTTGCTTTTATAGTACCTTGGAGATCATCAATAGGTGTAATAGGTGTAATAGTCGTAGTATTATTATTCGTTTTAATATCAAAAATTTTATCTTTTGAACCTGCACTATTATATGAGCGATAAATTGAACCTGAAAGTTGACCATCATAATAGACTAAATCTACATCACCGTAACTTTTAATGCTACTGTTTGATGAGGCTGTAGGACTATAGATAAATCCTCTGTTTTTTCTATAATATGCTTTTAATGTTGATGGTTTTTGCTCTTTACTTTTAAACTCCGAATTTATTGCATAAAGTACTTCAATTTGTCTTACATCTTGGCTAGTACCAATATTATTGCGATAACCATAATAGCCGACGTAGTTATTTTCTTCACCTAATAATGTGAATTGATATTCATTACTTTCGTTATTACCTAGTACTAAATTAATTTTTTGCTCTTTTACTTCTAACCTGTCTGGTGTACTACTGCCAGGTATAGCATTCTGTTTTAAAGTTAATTCATAAACAGTAACCATATTGCTTGCTTCATTGGATTTAGTACAAAAAGTCGCTGAATAACATTGTCCTTTCCATTGCCCTGCTTCCAATTGATCGCGCTCAGGTTGTTTTGGATCATTTTTTGATGGTGGATTTTGTGGTTGATTATCCGCATTTCCTGCCTGGTTGTCTTTTTTTGGCGGTTCTGGTGCTGGCTGTGGTGCAGGTTGAATAGGTTGTGCTTGGTTGCCGGAGTTACCGCCACCGCCACCACCGCCACCTCCGCAAGCGATTAACAGAGCGGAAAGGGTGGCAGCTAAACTCATTTTAATAAGTGATTTTTTCATATTTTGTTCCTTTTAATAATCAATATCCTTATGTAAGGTGCGGTCATTTTACACACAGTTGTTTATTTGTACACATAATTTACAGATATTTAAGTTGATTTAGTGAATTTAAATGATATGTAAGATTAAGGATGGCTAAATATGGTTACTAATTTTAAATAGAATAGAAATTTGTCTAAGGAATATAAAAAAGATAAAGAAGTTTACTACCATCTTTATCTTTATTGATATTTTTATTTACTTTGTTTCTCAGCAAAGAGGACACCTACCCAACCAGTTTTATCCGCACCATTTTGGCTTTTACCAGTACCAACTAGATATTTATAGTCATTGGCGCCTTTTGTTGAGTCAATAAATGTACATTGATTTCTCCTTTCTGATTAGGTGAAATAGGGTGTGGGACATGGGCTGTCGATTCAATAATGAGATTAGTACCACTTCCAGAAATTTGGAAGATTGGTTCAGCTTGTTTATTTCCTTCAACCCAGCCAGTTACTTTTCCATTGTTGTAAGTTAATTTGACATTCCCTTTAAATAGCAAATTATTATCAGATGTACTGGCAAGATTTAATGGTGAATATATAAAACCATTACTTTTTTCATAATAAGCAGTATAGTTGTCTGGGATGTTAGCCGCTAACTCAGAACGATAAGCATAAATAAAATCATAGTGTCGACCATTTTTATTATTGTTTGCACGTTGTCGATAACCATAATAAACATCACCATGAGTATTATTCGAGCTTAATAAAATGAAGTTATAAGCGGAATCAGTGCCTTCGCTAGGGGAATAAACTTTTTTAGTTTCATTATTATCTAAAGTTAATGTGATAATTTGTTCTGTTTCTGTTGTAACATCATGAGGAAATGCTGAGTTTTCAACTGTTTTTAAAGTATATACTTTAACTTTATTACTCAGTTCAGTATTACAAAAATCTGAGGAGGATGATTCACAACTACCACTCCATTCATTTGCTTTCGGTGGTGTTTCAGGCTCTCTTGGATGAGGCATTGGGTCATTCGGTTGTGGTTTAGGTATTGGAGGATCTGGCTGCGGGTTAGGAGCAGGCGGCTTTGGCTGAGGGGCTGGATCTGGTGCAGGCTTTGGCGCAGGTTGAATTGGCTGTGATGGATTGCCTGAATTACTGCCACCACCGCCTCCGCCACCGCAAGCGATTAACAGAGAGGAAAGGGTTACAGCTAAACTTATTTTAAGAAGGGATTTTTTCATATTCTGTTCCTTAAATATTTTAAACGTGAGCAAATTTCCTTATATAAAATATGGCTATTTTACCTATTGTTTGTTATTTGTACATTTAATTTACAGAAATTTAATTACAATTATTTTTTGAAGAGGATGGGTAGAATGGTAAATAAAAATATTACTTTTTATTTGTGGGAAAAAAGTAGGGAGATAGTTATATATCTCCCCATTTTTCTGTGATTATTAATTTTGTTTTTCTGCGAATAAAAGAGCTGAAAAGCCGACTTCATTTCCCCCAGGTGTAGATTTTGTTGTACCAATAATATATTTACGATCACTTGCGCCTTTGGATGAATCAACAAATTGCACTGTCATAGCTGCTTTTTGGCGAGGAGAAATAAGTGTACCTGAATCACTAATATTTTCTGTAGATGTAATTGTTAATTGATTATTTTGCCCTGTTATCTCAAAGATTTTATTAGTCTGATTAGTTGGTTCGTAGACTATGCCTGTCACATTACCATTGTTGTAATATAATTCTACATTACCTTCTTTTTTCTGGTTGTTATTTGATGAATTAAGGCTATATGGAGAATAAATAAAACCGTTATTTTTCTTATAAATTGCAGTATAGTTGTTTGGTATATTTGTAACTAAATCAGCATTGGTTGCATAAATAAGCTCATAGTAACTTCCTTCTTTATTCGGAGCTGCACGCAGGCGATAGCCATAATACATGTTATCATCATTTAATAATTGAAACTTATATCCATCACCTATATTTTCACCAGATGTTAAATTGATCTCTTTAGCTGTTTCTGTAGTAATATCTTTTTCCACTATTTGTACGATCTTCAGTTGTTGTAATGTCATATACTTTTACTGCATTTTTGTTTCCATTTTCATTACAAGCAGCGGTATAAGATGCTGTACAATCTGTTTTCCAATTGGCTTTAGGCTCAGCAGGAGGTAGAGGCATTGGTTTTGGTGGAGGGGTAGGATCTGCTGGAGGCTGTGGCTGAGAAGGTGGTTGAGGTTGTTCAGGCTTTGGCGCAGGTTGAATTGGCTGTGATGGGTTGCCTGAATTACTGCCACCACCGCCTCCGCCACCGCAAGCGATTAACAGAGAGGAAAGGGTTACAGCTAAACTTATTTTAAGAAGGGATTTTTTCATATTCTTGTTCCTTAAATATTTTAAATGTGAGCAATTTCCTTATATAAAGTAAGGCTATTTTACCTATTGTTTTTTATTTGTACAGATATTTACAGAATAATGTAGGAAAATAGAGTGGTCTTTAAATCAGATTTTGTTTTTTAATGAAGCTGGACAATAGTCAAAATAAAGGCGTAATTTACGCCTTTATAATATAAAAACGAGAATATTTATTTATTTGAAGGTTTAGCTGCTGGTTTTTCTTGCTGTTTTTCTGCGAAAAGAATACCGGACCATGATTCACCTTTCGCTGAGCCAAATAAATATTGATGATTTTCTTCGCCTTTTTGGGAATTAGCAAACTCATAATCCAGGACAGCTTTATCATCTGATCTTATTGTGCCTTGCAGATCACCAGTTGGCGTAATAATAGCGTTTTTAATATCAAAGATTTTATCTTTATTTACATTAGGCACACTGTCTGTATATGAGCGATAAATTGAACCTGAAAGTTTGCCCTCATAGTAGACTAAATTTACATCACCATAATTTTTAATATTACTGTTTGAAGAATCTATCGAGCTATAAATAAAACCTCTATCTTTTTTGTAATATGCTTTCAGAGTAGCTGGTTTTTGATCTTTGCTTTTAAACTCAGAATTGATTGCATAAAGGACTTCCACTTGTGTTTTATCTGGGCTATTTCCTATTGTATGGCGATAGCCATAATAGCCTATCTCATTATTTGCTGTGCCAAGTAAGGTAAAGTGATATTCAGTTGTACTATTGCCATTAATACCAGGGATTAATGAAATTTTTTCTTCGCGCGATTCAAATCTATCTTGTGTGCTGTTATTTGGTGTAGCATTCGGTTTGAGTGTGAGTTTATAAACAGTGACTGCACTACTCGGTTCATTCATGTGAGTACAAAAACTAGCAGAGTAGCATTGTCCACGCCATTCAGTTGTTTTTGGCTGATCTTGTTCTGACTGCTTTGGTACATCAATTTTAGGCGGATTCTGTGGTTGACTGTCAGGATTGCCAGCTTGTTCATTTTGTTTTGGTGATTCTGGAACGGTATTCGGTGCCGGTTGAATTGGTTGTGCTTGGTTACTTGAATTACTACCGTTACCACCACCTCCACCACCACAAGCGATCAGCAAAGAACAAAGTGCTACAGTTAAACTAATTTTGAGTAGGGATTGTTTCATATTAGATTCCTTGACGACGTAAACATGATAAATAAATGCCCTTATGTAAAGAGGGGATTATTTTACATGCTGTTTTTTATTTGTACATGTGATTTACAGAGATTTAATATTTGTATGCCAATTGAGCATTTAACATTCTGTAATCAAAATAAGAGAAGACGTTATTTGAGAAATGCAATCACTAGGTTACTTTTGATATTGAATTAATTTTGGAGAGTGATTTTTAGGGCAGATGCATTGCTCCGCCCTATATAAAACGAAATGTTGATAAGATTACTGTTTTTCTGCGAACAGTACGCCAACCCACCCTGTTTTGTCTGTACCATTTTGGCTTTTACCAGTGCCAACTAGGTATTTATGATCGTTAGCCCCTTTTGTGGAATCAATAAAATGCACATTAATTGAGCCTTTTTGATTTGGATCGATAGGGTTAGGTACAGCGTTTGTTGATTCAAGTGTTAAATTTGTACCATTACCTGAAATAAGAAATATTGTTTCATACGCTTGACCACCCCAGATTTTTCCTTTAACTTTGCCATTTTTATAGCTTAGTTGTACATCACCTGTGTACTTAATATTATTATTAGCTGTGTTAGAGAAGCTAAATGGCGAATATATAAACCCACCACTTTTATTATAATTGGCAGTGTAATTTTCAGGGATATTATTGTTAGCTAATTCAGCGCGATAACCATAAACAAAATCATAATGTTTACCATTAGTGTTACTATTGGCACGTTGTCGATAGCCGTAATAAACGTCACCATTAGTATTATTTGAGCTTAATAAAGTAAAACTATAATTAGAACCAGAATCTGTTGAAGGATAAACTTTTTTAGATTCGCCAGCTCCTAATGTTAATGTGAGCGTTTCTGCAGTTTCTGTTGTTACTTCATGATGAGCTACCTTTGAATCTTCAACTGTCTTTAAAGTATATACTTTAACTTGATTAGTTGTTTCAGCACTACAAATATCTTGAGAAGAGGATTCACATCCACCACGCCATTCATTTGTTTTTGGCATTGTTTCAGGTGGTTTTGGCTTATCCATTGGATCTGGCATTGGGTTTGGGTCGGCAGGATGATCTGGCTGCGGGTTAGGAACAGGCGGCTTTGGCTGTGGGGCTGGATCTGGTGCAGGCTTTGGCGCAGGTTGAATTGGCTGTGATGGGTTGCCTGAATTACCGCCACCACCACCTCCGCCACCGCAAGCAACTAATAACGTTGAGAGGCTAACAATAGCTAAAGTAAAAATAGATTTCTGCATTTTCTCATTCCTTTTGTGAGTCTTAATTTCATAAAGTCCTATCCTTTGTCAAAGACTGAACAATTTTACGCTTTTTTAGTTAAATTTGTGGAAATTTTTTATTGTAGATTTATTCAATGGTAAACTAACGAATAATTTTTGCCTTTATAATGAAGAAATCGAATTACTATTTTAAGAGAGAGTTATGTCAACAGAAAATAAAAAGAGCGGCTTTTGGTCTTGGTTGGGCTTAGGTAAGAAAAAAGCTCAGGCGGAAGATCACACAACACAAGCATCGTCACAGCAAACGCAGGTCAAACCAGTTGAAACAGAAACGTCATCTTGCACGGAATTAATGCAAGAGGAAGCGAGAGCGCAAGAGAGTGAAGCGAAAAGTGCGGTGCGTTTTGACGAAATTTTACCATCAGAAGACAGAGAAATATCGTCAGAAGCAAGCATATCGAGATACGTTATTGCGGAAGTGGTTGCACAAACCAGCACAGATGTGCCAGCACTTGATGCCGATGTTACATTAGCAGATATTGAATCCGTTGATGTTGTTGAGTCTATTATTGCGGAACAGCCTATTCAAGCAGAAACGCCGCCATTGATTACTGAAAGTGACAGCGAAACACAGTTTGAGCAAGTGAGCGAGCCTTGTGTAGAAGAGCCAAAATGTGAACATCCTGTAGAGGAGCAAGAGAAACCAAGCGAAGGTGGATTTTTTAGCCGCTTAGTCAAAGGGTTATTAAAAACTAAACAAAATATTGGTGCGGGTTTCTGTAGCTTGTTTTTAGGTAAAAAAATTGATGATGAGCTATTTGAAGAATTAGAAGAACAGCTCTTGGTAGCAGATTTAGGCGTACCTACAACGACTAAAATTATTCAGAATTTAACGCAGCATGCGAGCCGTAAGCAGTTGCAAGATGCAGAATTATTGTATCAGCAGTTAAAAGTGGAAATGGCAGAAATTTTAAAACCAGTGACACAGCCTTTAATAGTTGATCAAAGTAAAACGCCTTATGTGATCTTAATGGTTGGCGTCAATGGTGTAGGCAAAACCACAACAATAGGTAAATTAGCACGTAAATTCCAACAGCAAGGCAAATCTGTCATGTTAGCCGCAGGCGATACGTTTCGTGCAGCAGCAGTAGAGCAGTTACAAATTTGGGGTGAGCGCAACAATATCCCTGTAATCGCACAGAGCACGGGATCAGATTCTGCCTCAGTGATTTTTGATGCAATGCAATCAGCTGCAGCGCGTAATATTGATGTGTTAATTGCGGATACGGCAGGACGTTTACAGAATAAAAACAACTTAATGGATGAATTGAAAAAGATTGTGCGTGTCATGAAAAAATATGATGAAACTGCACCACATGAAATTATGTTAACTCTTGATGCTGGTACCGGACAAAATGCAATGAGTCAAGCGAAATTGTTCCATGAAGCGGTGGGATTAACTGGTATTAGTCTCACTAAATTAGATGGCACAGCAAAAGGTGGGGTCATTTTTGCTATTGCTGATCAATTTAATTTGCCAATTCGTTATATTGGTGTGGGTGAAAAAATTGAAGATTTACGTGAATTTAATGCTGATGAATTTATTGAAGCATTGTTTGTACACGAAGATTAATCGTTTTATTTTAGGAAAGTCAGTTTTGCAAGTGCAAATCTTGATGTGAATAACACATTAGAAGTAGATGAAAAAATGATTAGATTTTCAAATGTGAGTAAAGCCTATCTAGGTGGTAAACCTGCTTTACAAAATATCAGTTTTCATTTACCTGTGGGAAGTATGACTTATGTTGTGGGACATTCTGGTGCAGGTAAAAGTACATTGCTGAAATTAATTATGGGGATGGAGCGCGCAAATGGCGGGCAAATTTGGTTTAATGGTCATGACATTACTCGTCTTTCTGCTTATGAAATCCCTTTCTTACGTCGCCAAATTGGCATGGTACATCAGGATTATCGTTTATTAGGCGATCGTTCTATTGTTGATAATGTAGCATTACCCCTCATTATTGCGGGTATGCATCCAAAAGAAGCGGAAACTCGTGCTCTTGCTTCACTCGATCGAGTTGGTTTACGTGATCGAGCTAATCATTTACCCGTACATTTATCTGGTGGTGAGCAACAACGTGTAGATATTGCGCGTGCGATTGTTCATAAACCACAATTATTATTAGCAGATGAACCGACAGGCAATCTTGATAATGCCTTGTCTTTTGAAATTTTTAGTTTGTTTGAAGAATTAAATCAAATGGGAATGACGGTATTAATTGCAACTCATGATTTGAATATTATTCAACAAAAACCAAAACCTTGCCTTGTTCTTGAACAAGGTTATTTACGTTGAGGAAAGTCGTGATGAGTTCTCGTCGTGTTCAAGCACCATTTTGGGTGCAAATACATTATGTGTTGCGTGCAGTATGGGCAGATTTGCTTAAACGTCGTTTTGGTACGTTATTGACTATTTTAGTGATTAGTGTGTCTTTAACTATTCCTACAGTAAGTTATTTATTGTGGAAAAATATTCATCAAGCAACAACTCAATTTTATCCTGAAAGTGAGTTAACAGTTTACTTACATAAGACCTTAACTGAAGAAGATGCTAATTTAGTGGTAGAAAAAATTCGTCAGCAAACAGGTGTTGAGTCATTAAATTACATTTCGCGCCAAGAAAGTTTAAATGCGTTTCGTGATTGGTCTGGCTTTAATAATGAATTGGATATATTAGATGATAATCCGTTACCTGCGGTAGTGATCATTAAGCCGTCGCAAGAATATAACCAGTCACAAAAGCGTAATGAGCTGCGCCAAAATTTAGACAAGATCAAAGGCGTGCAGGAAGTACGTTTAGATAATGATTGGCTAGAAAAATTAACGGCATTGACTTGGTTAGCTGCACATGTTGCTATTTTTTGTGCTGTATTGATGACGTTAGCTGTATTTTTAGTGATTGGTAATAGTATTCGTTCTGACGTTTACAGCAGCCAAACTAATATTGAAGTGATGAAATTATTAGGTGCGACAGATCAATTTATTTTACGTCCATTTCTTTATACAGGCATGATTTACGCAGTGTTAGGCGGGGTATTTGCCTGCTTATTTAGTAGCGTAGTGATTGGTTATTTCACGAATGCTGTTAAATATGTCACTGATATTTTTGCTGTCACCTTTGAATTAAACGGCGTTAATTTGGCAGAATTTTTGTTCTTGCTCATTATTTGTACATTAGTAGGGTATGTCGGTGCTTGGATTGCTGCAACGCGTCATATCAATATGTTAGAACGAAAAAATTAAAAAAAGTGACAGCACTTTAGTTAGATAGCAGCATTAAGTGCGGTTGGTTTTAGCGACATGTTGAGATCATTGCATCGTCGCTTTTTTATTCAGACAAGTAGGCTATTCTTTGTCGCCTACTTGATGGAAATAGCGTGAAAAATAGACTAATGCTTGTCCTTTTTCACTAACTTGAATATCCTCTAGTTCCACTAAGAACATAGAATGCGTGCCAATATCACGGATATCAACAATGGTACCTGTTAAGTTCGCTAATGCATTGTTTAAACTTGGTGGCGCGTTTGGATCCTCTTTGCGTTGCCACACATCCCATTCAAAACGCTCATCCATATCACTATCTTTAAAGCCAGCAAAATGCTGCGCTAATTCAATTTGTTCAGCATTGAGCACATTGATACAAAGGCGTTTATTGGCTTGAAAAACAGGATTCATTTCACTGTTTTTATTAATACAGATCATCACAGTGGGTGGTGTATCTGTCACCGAACACACCGCAGTTGCAGTGATTCCACATTTTCCAGCTGCGCCGTTAGTGGTGATGATATTCACTCCAGCAGCTAGTTTTGCCATGGAATTACGGAAATTTTGTTGAATTGGCGTAAGAGTAAGCATAGTAATTTTCCTTAATTTTTGATGCTTAATGAGTCGATTTTGTAAACATCCTTAGCAAAATTATAGCGTATTGAGTTAGGCAATAGTAAGAAAAGCGCAATGAGAAGAGGTCATTCCACTTGTTAAAATGTATAATGTTGTCCAAGACCATAAACAGGTTACGGTAATGAACTGCTTGTTGGGAGGCATTATGCAACAATTTTCTCTACTTAAAACTAAAGCTTATATTAATGGCGAATATGTGGAGGCGAAAAATAACAGCACGTTTCCCGTCACCAATCCTGCAACAAATGAGGTGATTTGTGAGTTACCTGACTTAACGGTAAGCGAGACAAAGTATGCGATTGAATGTGCGGCAAAAGCACAAAAACAGTGGCAAAAAGTGACACCTAAAGAGCGTGCAAGTGTATTGCGACGCTGGTACGACTTAGTCATTGAGAATCACGAGGAGCTAGCCCAATTGCTCAGTTTAGAACAAGGTAAACCGATCACTGAAAGTCGTGGCGAGATTTTATATGGTGCCAGTTTTATCGAATGGTTTGCGGAGGAGGCAAAACGGATTTACGGTGATGTGTTGCCACAAGATAAAGAAAATCATCGCTTATTAGTGATTAAACAAGGGATTGGCGTAGTAGCTGCGATTACGCCTTGGAACTTCCCGAATGCGATGATTACCCGCAAAGCGGCTCCTGCCTTTGCAGCAGGTTGCGCCATTGTGTTAAAACCTGCACAGGAAACACCCCTGTCTGCCTTAGCCTTAGCGGAATTAGCACATCAAGCGGGTATTCCAGCTGGATTGTTTAATGTAATTACCTCAACTAATGCGATTGAGGTGGGTAAAGAGCTCACTGAAAATCCTATTGTACGTAAAGTGACCTTCACAGGTTCAACTCGAGTGGGCAAAATCTTAATGGCACAATCGGCAAGTACCGTGAAAAAACTTTCACTTGAATTGGGTGGTAATGCGCCATCTCTTGTATTTGATGATGCTGATCTTGATAACGCGATTGAAGGGATTTTGGCTTCAAAATTCCGTAATAGTGGACAAACCTGTGTATGTACTAATCATATTTATGTGCAAACTGGTATTTACGAACGCTTTATCGAAAAATTCAGTACTAAAGTAGCGGCTTTTAAAGTGGGTAGTGCAAATGAAGCAGGCGTGAACATTGGACCTTTGATCAGTGAAAGTGCGGTCAAAAAAATTCAACAACACATTGCTGATGCTACTACGAAAGGCGCAAGTTTAGTGATCGGTGGTAAAACACATGCTTTAGGTGGTACCTTCTTTGAGCCAACGGTATTACGTGATGTCACGCAATCTATGTTGGTGGCAAAAGATGAAACCTTCGCTCCGTTGGCACCTATATTCAAATTTGACACAGAAGAACAAGTGATAAACATGGCAAATGACACTGAGTTTGGGTTAGCTTCTTACGTTTACACCCAAGATCTTTCTCGTATCTGGCGTGTTGCCGAAGCCTTAGAATACGGCATTGTGGGTATTAACGAAGGCTTAATTAGCAACGAAATGGCCCCTTTTGGCGGGGTAAAAGAGTCGGGTCTAGGACGTGAAGGTTCACGCTACGGTATTGAAGAATTTTTGGAGATGAAGTACCTTTGTTTGAAGGTGTGATTGAACTGTGACAGTTAGAAAGAACAAGTGAGGGCTTGTTTGTGAGAAAATATTGAAAAAAGTGACCGCACTTTTAACTCAAGTGCGGTCACTTTTTAGAAAGTTTTAATACAAAAAAACAGCTCGATTTACACCGAGCTGTTTAGTCATTTAAATATTAAGGCGTTTGATTACGCTTTTGGACCTGCTGCCACTAATGCTTTACCTTCATCGTTAGTGGTGTATTTTTCGAAGTTTTTCACGAAACGACCTGCGAGATCTTCTGCTTTTGCTTGCCATTGTGCTTTATCTGCATAAGTATCACGTGGATCTAAGATAGCAGGGTCAACACCTGGTAATGCAGTTGGGATCGCTAAATCAAAGATTGGTAATTTACCCATTTCTGCTTTTTCGATTGAACCATCTAAGATAGCATCGATGATACCGCGAGTATCTTTGATTGAAATACGTTTACCTGTACCGTTCCAACCTGTGTTCACTAAGTAGGCTTCAGCACCTGCCGCTTCCATACGTTTTACTAACACTTCAGCATATTGTGTTGGGTGAAGTGATAAGAATGCTGCACCAAAACACGCTGAGAAAGTTGGTGTTGGTTCTGTGATACCACGCTCAGTACCTGCTAATTTCGCTGTGAAACCAGATAAGAAGTAGTATTTGGTTTGTTCTGGTGTCAACTTAGACACTGGTGGTAATACGCCGAATGCGTCAGCAGTTAAGAAAATCACTTTTTTCGCATGACCTGCTTTTGATACTGGTGTGACGATATTATCGATATGATAGATTGGGTAAGAAACACGAGTATTTTCTGTTTTTGAACCGTCATCATAATCAACAGAACCATCTGCACGTACCACTACGTTTTCTAATAAGGCATCACGTTTGATGGCTTTATAGATATCTGGTTCGTTTTCTGGCGAAAGTTTAATTGTTTTCGCATAGCAACCACCTTCATAGTTGAATACGCCATCATCGTCCCAACCATGCTCATCGTCACCGATTAATTGACGTTTTGGATCCGTTGAAAGTGTGGTTTTACCTGTACCTGATAAACCGAAGAAGACAGCGACATCGCCTTTTTCACCCACGTTGGCTGAACAGTGCATTGATGCGATGCCTTTTAATGGTAAGAAGTAGTTCATCATTGAGAACATACCTTTTTTCATTTCACCGCCGTACCAAGTACCACCGATTAATTGAATACCTTCAGTTAAGTTGAATGCAACGAAGTTTTCAGAATTTAAGCCTTGCTCTTTCCAGTTCGGGTTAGTAACTTTTGAACCATTCATTACTACGAAATCTGGTTTGAAGCCGACTAATTCTGCTTCAGTTGGGCGAATGAACATGTTTTTCACGAAGTGGGCTTGCCATGCAACTTCTGTCACGATACGTACTGATAAACGTGTGTCTGCGTTTGCACCACAGAAGGCGTCGATAACAAATAGACGTTTGCCAGAAAGCTGTTCTGTTACTAAACCTTTTAAGCTTGTCCAAGTGTCTTGTGTCATTGGTTTGTTATCGTTTTTCGCCGCATCGCTTGTCCACCAAACTGTATCTTTAGTTTTATCATCAAGCACGATATATTTATCTTTTGGCGAACGACCAGTAAAGATACCTGTATCAACCGCAACTGCACCTGATTGCGTTACGATACCTTTTTCGTAACCTTCTAAACCTGGTTTGGTTTCTTCCTCAAAAAGTTGCTCATAAGTTGGGTTATAAACAATTTCTTTTACGTCATGGATACCAAGTGCACCAAGTTCGCTGATTACTTTGTTTAAGTCTGTCATACATCACCTCATAGAGTTAAGTTTTAAAGTTAAAAAATAATGGAAACATTCTAATCAACTTTCTACCTAAAAACTGTTAGGTTGATCAAAATTTTGAAAAATTACTGAAAATTTTTATTATTCTATGATTTATATCAAAGAAAAAACCGTTCTATTACAGAACGGTTTTTGCGTTAGAACAAGATGATTAGAATTTATAACCTATAGAAAAACGAACAGCATCATTATCATAAGAAACGTTTTGAAGTCTGAGTGCAAACGTATGGTATTTTAATCTCGCTGAGGTATGGTGATAAGCTATTTCAGCTAATAGATTTTTGTATTCAGTACCAATTCCAATACCATAATAATGTCCATTTGTAACAGAAGTTTGCATGTAGCTATTCGCGTCTTTACTATATTGTCCATTACCTAATATATCAACATCTGTCTTATAGTGGTGAGTAGTGGCTTTGAGTTTATTAAAGGAATAACCTAAATCACCTTTTATATAAAAAGCAAGATTAGGTTGGATATTAAAATTGTACTTTCCGATTAAATAGAGAGGAATAGATGAATATCTGTTCACTTTAGAATACTCTTTTATATCCAACTCATGAATTTGTCCGGAAAAATTTTGAGGCGTTTTTCCATATTGCACATAATTATATGATTTACGGCGGATATAGCCTGATCCCACACCAAATTCAATTTCGGGCGTAACATTATAAGTCAGTTCTAAAAAGAGGTTTGGTGAGACAGTATTTTTTGATGGTGCACTAAATAGATAAATACTCGGTGAAATTGATTCAAATTTAGAAACAAAATCAGCCCCAACCTTACCATATAAATTCAAATTATTAGCTAATGCCATTGCATTACTTGTTGCGAATACAAGCATTCCTAACATGATTTTTTTCATTTTAAACTCCATTTTTGTATATAACCGGCTGAAAATTATACTTATGATTGTTAGAAAAACAATCTATTAAAGCGTGTTTTTTAATACTATTTTGATTTGAAATAAGATCTGATTTGCAATTACTTTGATTTTGAAAAATAAGAGGTTTTCATTATTTTTAATAAGATCAATATATTAAATTTTTGCAACATTATATTTTTTGAGAAAGTCTCGTAAGCAATATAATGCGACCAGGTTACGTGCTTCACAAAAATCAGGATTTTGTAATAATTGTTCAAGTTGGTTGAGTGGGACACGGACTAATTCTAGCGGTTCGGGTTCGTCACCTTCCAATTTACAAGGGTAAAAATCATAAGCGACAAAGATATGCATTGGGTTGTTCATATGGCTTGGTGAGGTATTCACCGTGCGTAAATGGATAAGCTGTTTTGCCCCTAAACCAATTTCTTCTTTTAATTCACGGTTAGCGCTTTGTTCAGGGGTTTCATTGGGATCCATTAAGCCTTTCGGAAAACCGAGTTCGTAGCGCTCGGTACCTACTGCATATTCACGCACCATTAATAGCGTATCTTGCTCTATGGGTAATACCATCACAGCACATTGGCTACTTGGTTTAAAACGTTCATAAGTGCGCTGAACACCATTGGCAAATTTAAGATCTACAGCTTGAATTTCAAAAAGACGTGATTTAGCGGCAACAGAAATTGCCAGAATTTGGGGTTTTTGGGGCATATTTACCTCATGCAAAGCGGCTCAATTTTACAAAATTAGGGAATAACGATACCATAAACCGCTTGTGACAAAAAGAAAAGGCAGCATGATGTTAGCGATGAATTGGCAACAAATTGAAACCGTGATTTTAGATTTAGATGGGACCTTGATTGATCTTTATTTTGATCATTACTTTTGGAAACAGCTTGTGCCGCAGGCTTATGCCGAAAAATGGGGGATTTGTGCTGAACAAAGTCGCCAATCGTTGAAACAGCGTTATGATGCGATTGAACATAGTAAAGATTGGTATTGTTTAGATTTTTGGGCTGATCAATTAAGTTTGCCATTACGCGAGTTATATCAATCTCATGGACCGACATTAAAAGTGCGTTCTGATGTAGCGCCCTTTTTGCAAGCGTTACGACGGATGAACAAACAAGTGATGTTATTAACGGACAGTAACTCATTTAGTTTAGAAATGAAGTTAAAATTTTGCAATTTTGCACCGCACTTTGATCTGCTACTGTCTAGTCATCAATTTGGTGCACCTAAAATTGAACAAACCTTATGGCAGAAGTTACAACAACAGCACTATTTTGACCCAACTCGTACGCTATTTATTGATGATACTGAACAGGTATTAGACAGTGCCAAACAGTTTGGGATCGCTTATACGATTGGAGTGGAAAATCCAGATAGTACCTTGCCACATAAACAGTTTGAGCGACATTTTTCGGTAAAAAACTACCGCACTTTAGTGGAGTAACAGGGCAATATGGCAAAAGAGAAGAAACAGCAAGAGCAAGAAGATGTACGTTTGGATAAGTGGCTCTGGGCAGCGCGTTTTTACAAAACCCGCACGATTGCAAAAGAAATGATTGATGGTGGTAAGGTACACTATAATGGGCAGCGCACTAAACCCAATAAGAGTGTTGAAGTAGGTGGGATCATTAAGTTACGTCAAGGGAATGAAGAAAAAGAGGTAGAAGTCATCGCACTTTCCAGTCAACGTCGTGGTGCGCCAGAAGCACAGTTGCTGTATAAAGAAACGGAAAAAAGTGTGGAACAACGCGCCAAAATGGCAATTGCGCGCAAAATTAATACATTGACTATGCCCCATCCTGATCGCCGCCCAAATAAGAAAGAACGTCGTGACTTGTTGAAGTTTAAACAGCAAGATCACTTGTAATTGTGTCAATCAATACTATATAGATACCTGAGCAAATAAGCTTATACACATATTAATAACTCGTTTATCGTAAGCGGGTTAAAAAGGAAATCCAATGACATATCAAACTGACAATGACAAACTTTATCGCTATTTATTCCAACATCGCGCAGTACGTGGCGAATGGGTTCGTTTAAATCAAACGTTCACTGATACATTGAATACGCATCAATATCCACAAGTGATCCAAAATTTATTGGGTGAAATGATGGTAGCGACCAGTTTATTAACGGCAACGTTAAAATTTAAAGGGGATATTACTGTTCAGGTACAGGGCGATGGTCCATTAAAATTAGCTTTAGTTAATGGTAATGATAAGCAGCAAATACGCGCGTTGGCTCGCTTACAAGCTGAAGTTGATGATGAAATGAGTTTGGTGCAATTAGTCGGTAACGGCGTGTTAGTCATCACGATTGCACCGACAGAGGGAGAACGCTATCAAGGCGTGATTGCGCTGGATAAGCCAACGATTACAGAATGTTTAGAAGATTACTTCGTACGTTCAGAACAATTACAAACACAGCTATTTATTCGTACTGGTGAATATGCTGGGCAGCCCGTTGCTGCAGGGATGTTGTTACAGATTATGCCCGATGGTTCTGGTTCACCACAAGATTTTGACCACCTTGCAACCTTAACGGCAACTATCAAAGAGGAAGAACTATTTGGTTTAAGTGCAGAAGAATTATTGTATCGCTTATACCACGAAGAAACTGTTGAACTTTTTCCAGCACAACCAGTCAGCTTTTTTTGTGGTTGCTCACAAGAACGTTCTGGTGCCGCGTTGTTATTGATTTCTGGTGAAGAGCTGGATGAAGTATTAGCAGAACATAATGGTGCAATTGATATGCAATGTGAATGCTGTGGTACCCATTATGTGTTTAATAAAGACGCGATTAATCAGTTAAAAGTGATGAATTAAACTGAACGGAATCTTCTAAGGAGAAAACAAGTCCATTCAGTATTGATTAAGTTGCAGGCTATCAAGATATTTGATAGCCTGTTTTTCTATTTTTAAGTCATGAGTTAAGCAGTACTTGCTCAGAGGATTTATTACTCATCAAAAGGAATGTTTTATGTTGACACTTTCCCCTCAATTATTAGAAAAAACACGACAGATTGCTGAACAAGCCGGAAAGTATTTAACTGCATTTTATCATGATGTTGGACAAAATTTGTTAGATGTGCAGACAAAATTAGATGATACGCCAGTGACTGCGGCGGATTTATTTTTGAGCCAATTTTTAATTGAACAGCTCACTGCATTAACGCCAGATGTACCTATTTTGTCAGAAGAGAATTGTAAGGTACCGTTTGAGGTGCGTTCACAATGGCAAGAGTATTGGTTAATCGATCCCCTTGATGGTACTCAACAATTTATTAATCGCACGGATCATTTTGCAGTACTGATTACATTAGTACAAGATACGCGCCCAGTATTGGGGATTATTCATGTGCCGATGTTGAATACTACTTATTATGGGATGCAGGGGGTTGGCGCTTATAAAAAAGTCGGCAGTGAAATCAAGCCGCTGGCAGCACAATTAGTACCACACGATCGTGTGATTAAAATTGGTGTTGGTTCGATAGGGGCGCAACAAAAAGTGCGGTCGATTTTGAATCCAAATTATCAATATGAATTTTTGATTTATGGCTCATGTGGCTTAAAAAGTGGTTTAGTCGCGGATGGTACTTGTGATTGCTATGTACGCTTTGGTTCGACGGGCGAATGGGATACTGCACCAGCAGAAGCTTTATTGGCGGAGATCGGTGGACAAGTATTTGATTTTGACTTCCAACCGTTAACTTATAATCAAAAAGCGCATTTTACTAATCCCAATTTTGTGATGGTGGCAAATTCAACATTTGATTGGCATAAAATCTTCCAATTTAGTACATAAGAGCTATTGGTAATTTGTTATAATATGTTACATATTAGATCAATTTTTTAACAAAACAATTTCAGGATAAAAATGAAAATCGAAGCAGATAACAATTGTATCGTTATTTTTGGTGCATCAGGGGATTTAACTTATCGTAAGCTCATTCCCGCACTGTATAACTTATATAAAATCGGTCGTTTGACTGAACATTTCTCAGTATTAGGTGTGGCAAGAACGGATTTAGATGACGAAAGTTTCCGTGAAAAAATGCGCCAAGCGTTAATGAAAAGCGAAGGCGCGAATGGTGAAACGTTAGAGCAATTCTGCCAACACCTTTATTATCAGTCCATTAATACTTCAGATGCCGCAGACTATGGCAAATTAATTCCACGTTTAGATGAATTACATGATAAATATCAAACTTGTGGTAATACACTGTATTATTTATCTACGCCACCAAGTTTATATGGCATTATTCCAGAATGTTTAGCCGCACATGGTTTAAATACCGAAGAATTTGGTTGGAAGCGTCTCATTGTCGAAAAACCATTTGGTTATGATATTCGTACAGCAAAAGAGTTGGATATCCAAATTCACCGTTTCTTTGATGAGCACCAAATTTATCGTATTGACCATTATCTTGGGAAAGAAACAGTACAAAACTTGCTTGTACTGCGTTTTTCAAATGGGTTATTTGAGCCACTGTGGAATCGTAATTTTATTGATTATATTGAAATCACTGGCGCAGAATCCATTGGGGTAGAAGAGCGCGGTGGTTATTATGATGGTTCTGGTGCAATGCGTGATATGTTCCAAAATCATTTATTACAAGTCCTTGCGATGGTTGCGATGGAGCCACCTGCGATTATCAACGCCGATTCAATGCGTGATGAAGTCGCGAAAGTATTACACTGTTTACATCCATTAAGTGATGATGATCTCAAAAATAACTTGGTGTTAGGACAATATGCTGCTGGTATTGTAGGCGGCGAGGAAGTCAAAGGTTATTTGCAGGAAAGAGGTGTACCTGCTGATTCAAATACCGAAACCTATATGGCCGTGCGTTGTGAAATTGATAACTGGCGTTGGGCTGGCGTACCATTCTATGTGCGTACTGGTAAACGTTTACCTGCACGAGTGACAGAAATTGTGATTCATTTTAAAACGACGCCGCACCCTGTCTTTAGCCAAAAAGCGCCAGAAAATAAACTGATTATTCGTATCCAGCCAGATGAAGGGATTTCTATGCGTTTCGGCTTGAAAAAGCCAGGTGCAGGCTTTGAGGCAAAAGAAGTGTCGATGGATTTCCGTTATGCTGATCTTGCTTCGCCAAGTTTATTAACCGCTTATGAGCGCTTATTATTAGATTCAATGAAAGGTGATGCGACCTTATTTGCACGTACTGACGCAGTACATGCGTGCTGGAAATTTGTGGAGCCAATTTTGGAATACAAAGCGAAAAATGGACGTTTGTATGAGTATGAATCCGGCACTTGGGGACCGACAGAAGCCGATAAATTAATAGCTAAAACAGGTCGGGTTTGGCGTAAACCAAGCGGATTAATGAAAAAGAAAGTGTAATTGTTGAATAATCCCCCTTTCTCATTGAGAGGGGATAAATCAAAACTACTTAGGATACAACATGAATACCGTTATTTTTGATAATGCCCAACATGCAGTGGAAAACATTGCACAAGAATTTTTAGCGTACAGTCTTGAAGGTCGTCCTGTGCATATTTCGTTATCTGGGGGTTCGACACCAAAATTATTGTTCAAAACTTTAGCACAAGCGCCTTATAACAACGAAATTCAGTGGCAAAATTTACATTTTTGGTGGGGCGATGATCGTATGGTGGTGCCAACTGATCCAGAAAGTAATTATGGTGAAGTACAAAAGTTATTGTTCGATCATATTCAAATTCCAGCACAAAACATTCACCGCATTCGTGGTGAAGCACCCGTAGAAACAGAACTTAAACGCTTTGTGCAAGAGTTAAGTACGGTCGTTCCAGAGCAAGTTTTTGATTGGATTATTTTAGGTATGGGAACAGATGGACACACCGCCTCCTTATTTCCACAGCAAACCAATTTTGATGATCCAAATTTGGCGGTTATTGCACAACATCCAGAAACGGGGCAACTGCGTATTTCAAAAACGGCAAAACTCATTGAACAAGCAAAACGTGTGACTTACTTGGTGACAGGCAGCAGCAAGGCAGAAATTCTGAAAGAAATTCAGACTACAGATGCTAAAGATTTACCTTACCCAGCCGCCAAGATTAAAGCGAAAAATGGGGTGACGGAGTGGTATTTGGATAAGGATGCGGCACAGTTGTTGTAAAAGTGCGGTCAGTTTTTGAAAAGTTTTGAATAAGAGCACATAAGAAGTCGTGCGGGAGCTGAGTAAGAAATGTCATGAGTTCCTGATAATTGGCACGAATACTCAATGTATTTTAAATAGAATATAGAGCAACATGTAAAGATATGGGTGATTGGAATAATAAATTGAAAGAATTAGACTGAATTGTCTGTTTCAGCAAATTTAGACGCATACATATCTATAACAATGAATAAAAGTTAACACAGGAGCAAAATATGTCAGTAAAAGGCGACATCGGCGTTATCGGTTTAGCGGTAATGGGGCAGAATTTAATTCTGAATATGAATGACCATGGTTTTAAAGTGGTAGCATACAACCGTACCACATCAAAGGTAGACGAGTTTTTACAAGGTGCGGCGAAAGGGACCAATATTATTGGCGCTTACTCGTTGGAAGACTTAGCGAGCAAATTGGAAAAACCACGCAAAGTTATGCTGATGGTACGTGCAGGTGATGTAGTAGATCAGTTCATTGACGCATTATTACCACATTTAGAAGCAGGTGATATCATCATTGATGGTGGCAATACCAACTACCCAGACACCAATCGCCGTGTGGCATATTTACGTGAAAAAGGGATTCGCTTTATTGGTACGGGTGTATCTGGTGGTGAAGAAGGCGCACGTTTCGGACCTTCTATTATGCCAGGTGGTGATGAGTCAGCATGGGAACATGTTAAACCTATTTTACAAGCAATTTCGGCGAAAACTGATAAAGGTGAAGCTTGCTGCGATTGGGTTGGACGTGATGGTGCAGGTCATTTTGTAAAAATGGTACACAATGGTATTGAATATGGTGATATGCAATTGATTTGCGAAGCATATCAATTCTTAAAAGAAGGTGTTGGGTTATCCGATGATGAGCTGCAAGCAACCTTCAATGAATGGCGTAACACAGAATTAGATAGTTATTTAATTGATATTACTGCAGATATCTTAGGCTATAAAGATGAAGATGGTACACGTTTAGTAGACAAAATTTTAGATACGGCGGGTCAGAAAGGGACAGGTAAATGGACAGGTATCAATGCATTAGATTTTGGTATTCCATTAACATTAATCACCGAATCCGTGTTTGCTCGTTGCGTGTCTTCATTTAAAGATCAACGTGTAGAAGCTTCTCAATTATTTAATAAAACAGTGGGTAAAGTCGAAGGTAATAAGAAAGGATGGATTGAAGCAGTACGCAAGGCTTTGTTAGCGTCTAAAATTATTTCTTATGCACAAGGTTTCATGCTAATCCGTGAAGCGTCGGAAAATTTTGGTTGGAATATTAACTATGGTAATACTGCACTCTTATGGCGTGAAGGTTGTATCATTCGCAGCCGTTTCTTAGGTAATATTCGAGATGCTTATGAGGCAGATCCAGATTTAATTTTCTTAGGTTCAGATGCTTACTTTAAAGGTATTTTAGAGGATAGTTTAGGCGAATGGCGTCAAGTAGTGGCAAAATCAATTGAAGTTGGCATTCCAATGCCTTGTATGGCATCAGCGATCACTTTCTTAGATAGCTACACTAGTGCGCGTTTACCAGCGAACCTGTTACAAGCACAACGTGATTATTTTGGTGCGCATACTTATGAGCGTACTGATAAACCACGTGGTGAATTTTTCCACACTAATTGGACTGGTCGTGGCGGTGATACAGCATCAACGACTTATGATGTTTAGTTAACACTACTTTATAAAAAGCCACTTGTTGATTTCAGCCAGTGGCTTTTTGATTAAAAGTGCGGTCAAAATTGATGTTATTTTCGCTGAAATAGACAAAATAGTGCTACAATCTGTGCACCATTAAATCTCAATGAAAGGTCTGTTATGACAATTCCTAATTATCGTGAGCAAATTAAAATCGTATTTTTTGATATTGATGAAACCTTATTAGTAAAAGATAAAGATTATTTACCTGAAACGACGGTTTCAGCTATTCAAAAATTAAAAGCAAATGGGATTATCCCCGCTATTGCAACTGGACGCACACCAAGCAATTTCCCACCTAAAATTAAACAATTAATTCAGCAAACACAAATGGATTTATTCGTGACGATGAATGGTCAATATGTAAGCTATCAAGGCACAACCTTAGAAAGGAATCCACTTTCAAAACAAAAGATTCAACAACTAGCCAATTTTTTTACCCAACATCAAATTGAATATGCGCAAATTTCACCAACAGATACTTGTGTTTCTGCAATTACAGATAAAGTCCGTAGTGCATTAGATCCTTTAAAAGGATATTATTATGTCAATAAAGATTATTTTAAACAGCATGATGTTTTCCAAATCCTAGCTTTTTATGATCAGCCTGAAGATGAATTAGTTAATCGTTCTGGTGTGCTAAAAGGTTTGCAGGCAGTTCGTTGGCATGAGCATTCTGTTGATTTATTCGATGAGCATATTTCAAAAGCGAGTGGTATTGCGACTGCTATTCAGCATTTGGGTTTTACTATGCAAAATGTTATGGCTTTTGGTGATGGTCTGAATGATATTGAAATGCTCACTATGGCTGGTGTGGGTGTTGCAATGGGGAATGCTCATCAACAAGTCAAAGTTGCCGCAGATCATGTGACATTACATATTGAAGAAGAGGGTATCTATTCTTTCTTAAAAGCAGCAAGACTGATTGATTAAATAAAATTTAGTTTTGCGATCCTATTCGTAAAAAAGTCAGTTAATCCTGCATCAAATTTTCCTTTATTTTAATCTTGAATACATGACATACATTAAAATAAGGGAATAACATGAATTGGCTTAGTTTTCGCTGTGTTCATTGTCAACAAAAATTAGCGATTGCACAGCATGGATTGTGTTGTCGTTGTAATAAACAAATTAGACGTTTTGCTTATTGTGGACATTGTGGCATGGAGTTAACGCAGAATGCCTTATATTGTGGTCACTGTTTACACGATAAGACGAGTTGGGATCGCATAGTAATTATTGGGCGTTATGTTGATCTCCTATCGTCTTTAATTCACCGTTTCAAATTTCAAAATGCGTTCTTTTTAGACCGCACTTTAGCGCGCCTTTTATTACTCGCAGTGCATGATGCACGACGAACACATGCGCTTGTTTTACCAGAAGTGATCTTGCCTGTGCCTTTATATCGTTTTCGTCATTGGCAACGTGGTTATAATCAATCTAGTTTAATGGCTCGGTGTATCGCTAACTGGTTACAAATTCCTTGTGACGAATATTTATTACAACGTGTAAAACATACTCATACTCAGCGTGGGTTAAGTGCTAACGAACGTCGTAAAAACTTACGTAATGCTTTTCGGATTAATCCTAAATATCAACAGCATGCTTATAAATCCGTTGCTCTACTTGATGATGTGATTACGACAGGTTCAACATTAAATGAGATTGTTAAGGTCTTACGCCAAGCGGGTATTGAGCAGATCCAAGTCTGGGGACTTGCAAAAACGTAAGTAAAGATTTATTGCTGTAAAAGGTGGAAAAAAAAACAATCTAGGAGTATCATTCTTGACAATCTTACTCAAGTATTCACATTTTTTAGGATAATTTATGCAACAAATTATGATTTCTGAAGCTGCCCAAGCGCATTTTCGTCGCTTACTTGATCAGCAAGAGGAAGGAACCAATATTCGAATTTTCGTCGTTAACCCAGGTTCGCCAAATGCGGAATGTGGTGTTTCTTATTGCCCACCAAATGCAGTAGAAGCAACAGATACGGAAATGAAATATGCTTCATTTTCTGCATTTATTGATGAAATTAGTTTGCCTTTTTTAGAAGATGCTGAAATTGATTATGTGACAGAAGAGCTGGGGGCACAATTAACTTTAAAAGCACCAAATGCAAAAATGCGTAAAGTAGCAGATGACGCCCCCTTAATTGAACGTGTTGAATATGTTATTCAAACGCAAATCAATCCTCAGCTTGCAAGCCATGGTGGACGTATCACTTTAATTGAAATTACAGATGATGGTTATGCTATTTTACAATTTGGTGGTGGTTGTAACGGTTGCTCGATGGTCGATGTCACGTTAAAAGATGGTATCGAGAAACAATTATTAAGTTTATTCCCAAATGAATTAAAAGGTGCTAAAGATATCACTGAACATCAACGTGGTGAGCATTCTTATTATTAATCTTAAAATCAATACGGGCTGTTTATATTAAACAGCCCGTATTTTTATTGTTAACTAAAAGCTACCTTTTATGAAAGTGGCTATCGTCTTTAAAGACTTTGTCTAAATAAACCGACTCATCGAAAATCCTTCGAAAGCTATCCCTATAACCAACATAAAGACAAACTATGAGTCGACTTAAGAAATCATCGCATGTCATTTGGCATTGTCAATATCATTTAGTTTGAACACTGAAATGTCGTTTCAGGATTTTATAAAGATAAAGTAGATAGAGACGTCTATGTTCAGCTAAGGATATTATGTGAGCAATTAAAAATAGAAATAGTAGAATTGAACGTCCAAGTAGATCATGCTAACTTGTTAGTAAAAATCCCGCCAAAATTGTCGGTCTCGAAAGTAATAAGGCATTTAAAAGGTAGAATGTGTATAAGATTGTTCAATAAATTTCCGTATTTAAGAAAATATAAATTGTGTGGTAAGCATTTTGGGGCGAGAAATGACTGCATAGAGACCGTAGGTGTTAATGCAGAAATGATTAAGGAGATATGTGAAATATCAAGAGAAACACGAATTGGAAGATAAGCAGCTAAAATTATCTGCTATGTAAAATTCAGATTCTGAGAGTCAGAATTTAGAAACGCCCCTATGGGGCGTCAATTAGCCTCCTTGTATAAAGGTGGATTTTTACTTCACTTGCCTTAACCCTGCTTCTGCCAAAGCTAAATTTAAGCGAGCTAATACATTTTGTTTTTCTGTTGCTGTAATTAAATTAATATTTTTATTTTCTAATGCTGCATAGAATGCCCAAAATATGCCGATATCTGCAGTAATTCCTTTCTTTTTGAGCCGAATATAGGCATTTTTAGCGCCTAATGTTTGAAACATATCAACATTATAAACGGCTACTTTTTCTAGCATTCTTTCGTGTTTAATAGAAAGATTAGGGAGTTCTTTAATACGGTTTTTCTTTGCTAGCGCTTCAGCTAGTTTTTGACTCCTAATTTGTTGAAGGGATTGTTCTAGAATTTGTTTATAGAGATCTTTGTTTGAAGTGATTTCTTTTGGAAGACGGTAATAACTAGAAATATTGAGTGTTGAAGGAGGTTGTTTGGCAAGGTAACTAGCCGCTCCCTTTGATTCTAAAAATAAGGCTAGTTTCCCTTCAGCCTTCAAATAGAACACGTTATTTTGATATAAACCAAACATTATTTTCTGGTGGAATAATCCATAACTCGCAAAGAGGCTTTTTGCGGTGACTTCTCCAATAAGCTCGCTTAAGGTTTCCCGAATTTTTAATGTTTCTTTTTCTGTTTTCGTCATAATTAACTCTTCCTTATAGTTATACTACTGACAATTGCGTGTTTATAAGCTCATAACCTCGAGCGCGGCAAGTTATAACATATCTTCATTTTATTTAGAAAAAATATTATAAATTATTGAAAATTTTGTGATTTAGATCGAAAAAATAGTAAATTTTTATTGGTTTTTGGACAAGGTTTGAGCATTTGTAATTAATGAGTTGTGGTTAATTAGTTAATTAAGTCGAAAGAATATTGATGTTGCTTATACCACTGTTAAATAGATTAGGCTTATTGAACACATAATAAAGATTTAATTATATTGTCTAAAAAAATAGCAATTAAATTTAATTTGAGGTTATTTAGTAAAAAAGGACTTGCTTGAGATAAATAAATGCCTATAATGCACGTCCGCAAGTCAGGCATGACAAGTGGTTTTATAAAG